>NZ_JAYLLH010000005.1:0-170482 GCF_035818635.1 Mesobacterium hydrothermale
CATCAGCATGACTCGCACGGCCAGCACCAAATGGGAATCCCAATTCGGACTCGTTTGTCGCGATCAATCCACTAGTGAATGCGGTCGGTTCGGAAACCGACGACCTGCTGCGCGGCACACCGGGGGACGAGGATTACCGCGCCGGTCTGGGCAACGATCTGATCATTGATGGCCGCGGGCAGGACGTCTTTACGTTCGAACTGGGCGATGGACAGGACCGGATCACCACATCCGGTGCGGCGGACGGGTTTGGTGTGATTGCCTTTGGCCCGGGCATCGCGCTGGAAGGCGTAACCGCGAAGCGCGACGCCGATGGCAACATCATTCTGCTGATCGCCGGGTCAGAGGACCGGTTGACGTTGATCGACCCACAAGCTGACCCCGATGCAATTGTCGGTACGCTGCGGTTTGCCGATGGCCGGGAACGGTCGATCGCCGCGATGGCTGCCGCGATCCCCGCCACCGACAGCGACGATCATGTCATCGTCGCGTCTGGTCCGCTGGTGCAAAGCGGACCAGAGCCGGGGGCGAACCTGTTCGGACTGGCGGGCAACGACTGGCTGGAAAGCGGGCGCGGTGCAGATGTTCTGGATGGCGGGATCGGCAACGATCTGTTGCAGGGCCATTCCGGCGGCGACACCTATACGTTTGAGCGCGGCGACGGACAGGACACCATCGCCGATGTCGAACAGCGTGACGCCGCTGCCATCGACGTGCTGCGCTTCGGCGCGGGGATTGCGCCGGGTGAAATCGAGGTGCTTTCAACCGGGCCGCTGGATCTGGTGATCGCGATCGCGGGCACATCGGACCGGATCACGATTCGTGACATGTTCGCCAATGTCGGCCGCGACGGGCGGATCGAACGGTTCGAATTCGCCGATGGCACCACGCTGACGCTGGACCAGATCCTTGCGCTGGCGGCCACCGGCACCGACGGCGACGACCTGATCGACCTTGGCGATGAGCGTGGCTTTACAACCGTGGTACGGGGCGGTGCGGGCAATGACACGCTGGACGGCGGGCGCGGCGACACCACCTATGTCCTCAATCCAGGCGACGGGCAGGACGTGGTCGAGGAAGGCAACTGGATTTCGACCACCGACACCGTTCGGTTTGGCGCCGGTCTGTCCAAGGCCGACATGGTGGCGGTGCGGCAGGGCGACGATCTGTTGATCCGCTTTGTCGGATCATCCGACCGCTTGCTGGTGCGCGATCAATACGGGTTCACGTCCCCCCCGGTCGAAGTCTTCGCCTTTGAATCGGAAACGTCGCTGTCGGCGGAAGAGATCACTGCGCTGCTGATCGACGAGGCCGCGGCACAGCGCCTGATGTATCCCAGCGTGGCGGACACCGACCCGTTCACTGACCCGGTCTTTGCCCGCGCCCATGGCGATGCCCCCACCGGCGGCGGTGGCGACACCGAAACCGGCGCGGCGGCGCAGCCGCGCCGGTTCGTGGCGCAACCGGGCGTGGTCGACACGTTCGGTACCTTCGTGCCGTTGGTCGATGATGGCGCCGGGCTGATCACGATTGCCGGGTTCGAACCGGGCGATCTGGGGGACGTGCTGGATATCCGCCTGGCGACCGGTCTTGCAGGCGAAATTGTCGCCCGCCAGGAAGGCGCTGACATCTATGTCTATTTCGTCGACGCAGGCCAGACCGATCTTGACGCTGCGCGGCGGCTGTTCCGGTTGGAAGGCGTCGCGCTGACCGATCTGAGCGGCGGGAATTTCAACGGTGCGCCCTTTGCCACCACGGCGCCGCAAACCCTGACCGGCGATGCCACGGCCGAAGGTCTGACCGGCGGTTGGGGCGATGACACCGTCCGCGCAGAGAGTGGCGACGACACGGTCACCGGGGCACAGGGCAACGATCTGCTGTCGGGGCAGGCGGGGAACGACAGCTATATTCTTGGCCCAGGTTTTGGCGACGATACGATTTCCGAAGACGGGCCGAATTACACCTCGCCCGCCGACAAGGTGGTGTTTGCCGCAGGGCTGACGCTGGCCGATCTTCAGGTCACCGCCGAGGGGGGCGACCTGATCTTGACATTCGCCAACACAGGCGATCGGTTGCGCATCGCCAGCACGATGACGAACGACCGCTACCGCGTTGAAACTGTCGAATTCGCCGATGGCACGATTCTGAGCCATGCGGAATTGGTCGCGCTCGCGCTGGCGCCCGGCGAGGGCGACCAGGACTTGCAAGGCAGCTACAACGCGGAATCGATCAGCGGCGCAGGGGGAAATGACACGCTGACCGGGCGGGGTGGCGACGATACGTTGACCGGTGGCACGGGCAACGATCTGCTGCGCGGCCAAAGCCAGAACGACACCTATCTGTTCGCACCGGGTTTTGGCGACGACACGATTTTCGAAGACGGGCCGAACTACAACTCTGCCGCGGATGTGATTGTTCTGGGTGCCGGGTATGTGCCCGGCGATCTGCGCGTGGTGGCCGACGGCGCCGATCTTGTGCTTCGGTTCGCGGGGACCGAGGACCGCATCCGCATCCAGAACACCCTGACCAACGACCGCTACCGGGTCGAGACCCTGCGTTTCGACGACGGGACCGAACTGCGCCACGCCGAGCTTGCAGCAATGGCGTGGCAACCGCTGCCGACCGATCAGCGCATGGACGGCAGCTACGACGCCGAGGCACTTGCCACCGGAGGCGGCAATGACACCGTTTACGCCAGGGGGGGCGATGACACCCTGACCGGCGGATCCGGGAACGATTTCCTGGCAGGGCAGTTCGGGAATGACACGTATGTCTTCGACGCGGGTTTCGGCCAAGATACGATTGCCGATGATGGCCCGAACTATGCCTCTCCCGCGGACCGGGTCGTGTTCGGTCCCGGGCTTGAACGTGGCGACTTGTGGGTGGTGGCCGACGGCAACGACCTGATCCTTGGTTTTTCCGGAAGGTCGGACAGCCTGCGGCTGCAATCGACGCTTGGCAACGACCGCTACCGGATTGAAACCGTTGCTTTCGACGATGGCACCGAGCTGAGCCATGCCGAACTGGTCACATTGGCGCTTGTCGCCGGGGATGGCGACGATGACCTGTCCGGGTCTTTCGATGCAGAATCGCTGTCCGGCGGTGCCGGAAATGACACGCTGCGCGGACAGGGTGGCAACGATACGCTGTCTGGCGGGTTGGGGAACGATTTCCTGGAAGGCGGCTGGAACGACGACAGCTATCTGTTCGAGGCCGGTTTCGGGCACGATACGTTGTCTGACAACGCGCCCAGTTATGCGTCTGGCGCCGACGAGATTGTCTTTGGCGCGGGCCTGTCGCTGGACGATCTGCAAGCGCGTGCCGTGAGTGACGGGATCGAGCTGCGGTTTGGCGCCGGTGAAGACCGCTTGCTGATCGCCAATGGCCTGTTGAGTGACCGGTATTTCATTGAAACGTTGCGTTTTGACGATGGCCGCACCCTGTCGCGGGCCGATCTTCTGACAAGGCTTGCGACGGGGACAGCGGGTGATGACAGCCTGGCGGGCGATGATGCGGCGAATGCCATCGATGCGCTGGCGGGCAACGATACCGTTCAGGGCAATGGCGGCGACGATACGATCACCGGGGGGGCGGGCGCGGATTCAATTGCCGGTGGGGCACAGGCCGACGACCTTGGCGGCGATGCGGGCGACGACACGATCCTGGGGGATACGGGCAATGATACGCTGTCGGGCGGCGCCGGTTTCGACCGTATCGAAGGTGGCAGCAACGACGACAGCCTGATGGGCGGTGACGGCAACGATACGCTGGACGGGGGCGATCATTCCGACACGCTTGAGGGGGGCGCGGGCAATGACTGGCTGACGGGTGGCGCGCGCGACGATACCTATCGCTTTGGCCTTGGGTTCGGGCATGACGTGATCGACGAAAAGGTCGGGTCGTCGTTCTTGTCGGGCACGGATGCGGTTGTCTTTGACGCGACGATCACAGTCGCCGATGTCACGGTTTACCTGGACGGTGACGATCTTGTCCTGACCGTTGCAGGTGGGGATCGGCTGCGCATTCTTGGCACCGTGGCCGGGGGCGAAAAGCGGGTCGAATCCGTGACGTTCGTCGCCGATGGCACAAGCTGGACGCATGATGCGATGATGGCGGCCGCACAGCCCTGGCCCGGGGCCGAGGGGCTGGTGCAGCAGGGCGATCCGGCGACCAACGTTTTGGCCGGTGGCGCAGGTGACGACCAGCTACTGGGCCTGCGCCAGACCGCCAGCCTGATGCAGGGCGCGGGCGGCAACGACACCCTGACCGGTGGACAGGGTGGCGAAACGCTGGACGGCGGCAATGGCAACGATCTTTTGCAAGGGCGCGACGGCAACGACACCTATCGCTTTGGCGCGGGCTTTGGTCAGGACACGATCGACGACGGCGGCAGCAACGCAACCGGTGTCAACGTTGATCGCGTTGTGTTCGACGCATCCATTGCCGTTTCCGATGTCACGATCGAACGCGCCGGTCCGGACGAAGCGGACCTGTTGTTGAAATTCGCCAGCGGCGACCGCCTGACCGTTGTTGGCGGCAACCTTGCGGCGCCTGCGACCGGCGGCATTGATGACGTGCTGTTCGATGACGGCACTGTCTGGACGCTGGCGCAACTGCAGGCGATGGCCGGTGCACCAAACCCGCAAGGCCAGCAAATCCTTGCCCCGACCGATCCGGTTGACGACACGCTGACGGGCGACGTCGGCGACGATTACCTGAGCGGCCTGTTGGGCGATGATACCCTGCGCGGCGGGGCCGGGAACGATTATCTGCAGGGCGGTGATGGCAACGACGTGCTGGACGGCGGCAGTGGCAACGATACGCTTAGCGGTGGCGCCGGGGTCGATACCTATCGATTTGCCGCCGGGTTCGGACGCGACTTCCTGTCTGGTGAATATGACGACGCCGGCCTTGGGCCCAGCGTTCTGGTGTTCGATCCATCGCTTGCACCCGCGGACCTGCTGGTCTTCGTCGACCCCAACGGCAGGCTTCATCTGAATTTTGCCGGAACCGATGACTGGATCGAACTTGCGGGTCTGGGGACCGGCGGCGAAGGTGCCAACCCCATCGCCTTCGTGGCACGGTTCGAAGCCGATGGATCGACCCTGTCGCAGGCCGATCTGCAAGCCCGGGCGACAGCGGTTCCCGCAGGGCAAACGGTCTGGGGCGATATTGCCGATGACGCGTTGACCGGTACAGGGCGGGGTCCGGTGCTGCACGGGCTGGGCGGCAACGACACGCTCACTGCGCAGGGGCCGCACGCCGATCTGCAAGGCGGGCCGGGCGACGATCTGTTGATCGCTGGCGCGGGGCGCAGCACGCTGGACGGCGGCGACGGCTCTGACACTTTCCGCGTTGCCGGTGCGTTCGACCAGGTGCGGGTTTTCTCTGACTACGGTGTCACCGCGGGCGAGGTCGACATCCTTGACCTGCCTGACTTGTTGCCCACCGATGTGATCGCCGAGTACGATTCCCTGTCTACCGCGCAGCTTGCCCGTGTCGGCGGTGAAGGGCGTATTCTGCTCAGCTCACTTGCGGTCAGCGAAATCCGGTTCTCCAACAGCACGGTCTGGAGCTGGGATGACTTTGTTGCGCTGGCCGATGCCGCGACCCAGCGCGGCGTTTCGGTATCGGGCGGGGACAATGCCGGGCTGATCTCTGGCTCGGGCTTTGATGATTATCTTTACGGCTATTCCGGCGCCGAAAGTATCCTGGGCCTTGCCGGATCGGATTCGATCCATGGCGGATTGGGGGATGACACGATCACGGGCGGTGCTGGTCATGACAGCATTGACGGCGGGCGCGGCAACGACCTGATGCAGTTCGGTGCGGGCTTTGGTCACGATGTTGTCCGGCTGAGTTTCTATGACACCGACCAGGATGTGATCGCTTTTGGCGCAGGCATCGCGCCGGGCGATATCAGTGTCACGGAACTGATCGGCGGGGACTTGTTGCTGACGACCACAGGGGGCGACAGCCTGCGTCTGTCCGGTGTCGCGGTGCGAACACCGATTTCCGAGGTCCGCTTCGACGATGGCACCACCTGGACATGGGATGACCTTCGGGCGCTGGTGTCCACGACCGTTGCCGTGCAGCGCGGCACCGCCGTCGACGACATATTGACAGGCAGCGCGGGCGGCGACGATATCGAGGCCGGTTTCGGCAATGACACGATCGATGCGGGCGCGGGCGACGACTATGTCGATGGTGGCGACGGCGCGGACGAGATTGCCGGCGGCCGGGGCGACGACTATCTGACCGACTACGCCGGCGGCGCGACCTTCCGTTTTGCCGCAGGGTTCGGCCAGGACACGGTTGACGCGCTTCTGGACGGCGCGCCGGTCAATGTCGTGTTCGATGCACCGCTCTTGTCCTCTGATCTTTATGTCGAAACGCCCTATCCGGACGGCCCGCTGATCCTGCGCTTTGCCGGGACAGAAGACCGGGTCCAGATCGAAGCCTGGGTCGGAACGTCGGAAGCCTATGGCGTGACAGAGGTGCGCTTTGCCGATGGCACCACCTTTTCGCAAGATGATCTGCGCCGGATGGCGGTCGTTCCCGACAGCGTCGAGTTGGAGGGCGATCCGGCGATCCTGCCACCCGGCGGACCGGGCGACGATCTGCTGACCGGAAGCGCGCGGCGCAACCTGCTGCAAGGCGGGGCCGGCAACGACACCCTGGACGATCAGACAGGCGACGACACGCTGGACGGCGGTCCGGGCGACGACTTGTTGCGCAATGGCAATGGCGATGACCTTTTCCTGTTCTCGGCGGGCTTCGGGCAGGACGTGATCACCTATGAGGCCTTCGCCTTCGATCAGGACGTGATCCGGTTCGATGGCACGATCCTGCCGGCATCGGTGCAGGCCGAGCTTTGGGACAATGACCTGTCGTTGCGCATCGACGGCAGTGGCGACCGCATCCTGATCGAACGCGGTGCCAGCCGTCAGGTCTTTGCCGAGGTGCAGTTCGCCGATGGCACGGTCTGGACCCGCGATGACGTTCTGGCGCGCGCTGCGGCCCGCTCAGGCGTGGTGATCGACAGTGTGGATCGCGCGGAAACCCTGACCGGTACCGCCCTGCCCGATCTGTTGGACGGCATGCAGGGCGATGACCGGATCAGCGGGCTGGGCGACGATGACACGCTGATTGCGGGCTCCGGCCACGACACGCTGACCGGCGGCACGGGCGACGACGATCTGCGCGATGACGGCGGCGATGATACCTATGTCTTTGCCGCTGGCGACGGGGCCGACACGATTACCGATCTGGCCGGCACCGACGTTCTGCAACTGGGTGCCGGGATTGCGCCGGGGGATGTGTCGGTCGACCGACTGGGCGCGGACGACCTGCTGCTGAGGGTCGGTGCCGACCGCATCGTGATCCGCGGCGGGATGGAGGCCGGACAGGCGATCGAAAGCGTCACCTTCGCCGATGGCACGATCTGGACCCACGCCACGCTGCGGGCCATGGCGCTGGCCACCGGGGACGGCAACGACGCGGTCACCGGCACCGGCTTTGGCGAAACCATTGCCGGACAGGGCGGCGATGACACCCTTGACGGCGCCGGCGGCAACGACAGCCTTCTGGGCGGCACCGGGTCGGACCAGCTGAGCGGCGGAGAGGGCAACGATACCCTGTCGGGCGGGGCCGGGCGCGATCTGCTGGACGGTGGGCCGGGGGACGACACCTATCGCTTTGGCACCGGCGACGGCAACGTGATCATCACCGATGGCGACGGTGCCAACGTGCTGGACCTCTCTGCCGGGATCCTGCCGGGCGATGTTGTGGTCAGCGCGCTGGGCGACGACATCCACCTGCGGCTTGGCGCGACAGAGGATCGCGTGATCCTGCGTGACGCCATGATCGGCACCGTGGTCGACGTTGTTCGGTTTGATGGCGGCACCCTTTGGGGTCCCGCGGAACTGTTGGCCATGGCGCAGGCCGGTTCTGGCGACGTGTCCGGCACCGACAGCGATGACACGCTTGCCGGCAGCGCCGCGAACGACCGGATCGACGCCATGGACGGGGCTGACCTGATCGAGGCCGGCAGCGGTGATGACACCGTCGAAGGCGGCGCGGGCAACGATACCGTCAGCGGCGGACCGGGCCGCGATCTTCTGAACGATGCGTCGGGTGACGATCAGTACCGTTTTGGCCTTGGCGACGGAGAGGTGCGGATCGCCGACCTGTCGGGCACCGACGCCATCGCGCTGGGCACCGGCATCGCGCCCGAGGACGTGGCGGTGTCGCAAATGCCGGATGGCAGCCTGCTGCTGCGCATATCTGGCACGGAGGATCGGATTGTCATCGACAGCGCGCTGGGCGATGCCAACCGTGCGATCGAGGTGCTGCGCTTTGCCGATGGCCGGGAATGGACCTGGGCGCAGATGCTGGCCGCCAGCCAGAAGGGCAGCGATGCGGATCAGGCGTTCCTTGGGACGGATGCCGATGAGACGCTGGCCGGTCAGGCCGGCGATGACACCATCGGTGGTCAGGGGGGCGCGGATGATATTTTCGGCGGGGCCGGGTCCGACGATCTGTCGGGCGGCGACGGCAACGATACGCTGGACGGCGGCACCGGGTCCGACGCGCTGGCCGGTGGCGCCGGCGATGATCTGTATCGGTTCGGCCATGGCTTTGGTCAGGACACGATCACCGATACCCAGGGCATGGACCGTGTCGCGCTGGGTGCCGGGATCACCCTGTCCGACATTCGCGTCAGCCGCAGCGGTGACGACCTGATCCTGCGCCTGTTCGGGACCCAGGATCGGCTGACCATCGCCGATGCGCTGGCCGGTGGCACCGTGACCCGCGTGTTGTTCGACGACGGGTCCGAACTTGACGCGCAGGGTCTGCGCGCGCTGGCGACGGCGGGCACGGCGGGGGACGACAGTTACCAGGGCACCGCCGACGAAGACCTGTTGATCGGTCTGGGTGGCAACGACAGCCTGTCGGGTTTGGGCGGGGCCGACGATCTGCGTGGCGGCGCAGGGGACGACAGCCTGGATGGCGGCGACGGGGCCGACAGTCTGGATGGTGGGCCGGGCGATGATACCAGCAGCGGGGGTCCGGGCGGCGACACCTACCTGTTCACCGCGGGTGACGGGCTGTTGCGGATCGACGATCAGGGCGATGCGGCGGATGACGACGTTCTGTCGATCGCGGGTTACGGGCTTGATGCGCTGCGTTTCTCGCAGACCGGGGCCGACGGGGCCGACCTGACGATCCGCTTTGCCGGCAGCGCCGACCGGATCACCGTGGCCGGGGCCTTTGCGGGCGATGCGGGCAAGATCGAGCGCCTTCGGCTGAGCGACAGCGGTGCCGCGCTCAGCTTCGAGGACATCACCGCCCGCGTCCGCCCCGACCGGGGGGTCGACGGCGCGGTGATCTATGGCGATGCCACGGCACAGAGCCTGACCGGCACGGCGCAGGCCGACTATTTCGAAGGTGGCGGCGGGGCCGATACGATCACCGGCGGTGACGGCGACGATGTCTTTGGCGACCTGCTGACCGATGACGCGCAGGACAGCCTGACCGGCGGGGCCGGGCGCGACACCTATCGCTATGTTCCGACGGCGGCGGTTGGCACCGGTATCGCCGTTGACGTGATCACCGATTTCACCCCGGGCGATGCGGGCGATATCCTGCGGCTGGCCAGCGCCACGCCCAACCCGTTTGCCAACGGCCGCCTGCAGATCCAGCAGGACGGCGCAGATACGCAGATCATCCTGAACGCAGACGATGGCACGTCGCGGCCGATCCTGCGGCTGCTGGGTGTCGACGCGACCCAGCTGACCGCCGCGAATTTCGGCGGCGTCGCGGTCACTGCCGTCAGCACAGAGGTGCATGGCGACGACGATCCCAATACGCTGACCGGCGGGCCGCTGTCCGAAAAGGTGTTCGGCAACGGCGGGGCCGACACGATCACCGGCCTGGCGGGCGATGACAGCCTGGCCGGCGGCGCCGATGGCGACGTGATTGCGGGCGGCTATGGCAATGATGCGCTGGCCGGCGAAGCGGGGAACGATGACCTGTCCGGCGGCGCGGGCAATGACACGCTGTCGGGGGGGCCGGGCGATGACACCCTGCGCGGCAGCGATGACGCGGCGCAATTCCCCGGTGATGACCTGTTCCACGGCGGGACCGGCAACGATCTGCTGATCGGCGGATCCGAAGATGACCTGTACCTTTACGGCGCCAACGACGGGCAGGACACGATCACCGACACGGGCGGCGTGGATGTCATAGAGTTCGAGGCCGGGATCCTGCCCGACCACGTCGCGGTCGTTTTGCTGGGGGACGATCTGGAGCTGCGCGTCACCACCGGCGACACGCGCATTCGCCTGACCGGCGCGGTGGCGGATCCGGTTGGCACCGATATCGACAGCGTGGTTTTTGCCGATGGCACGACGTGGGATCGGACCGACCTGCTGACCCGCGCGATGACGGCCACCGCGGGCGATGACGTGCTGCGCATCCTGACCGGGGACAGTCTGGGCGGGTTGGCGGGCAACGATGACCTGACCGGGACCGACGCGGCGGATACGCTGACCGGCGGCGCAGGCGACGACACGACACGCGGTGGCCTGGGCGACGATACCTATGTCTTCAGTCTTGGGGGCGGCCAGGATCTGATCGACGACGCGGGCGGGCTGAGCACGCTGGTGCTTGGCGCGGGGATCCTGCCCGGTGATGTGGCCGTTGTTCCCGGCTTGCCGACGATCGTTCTGCAAATCCTTGGCACCGGGGATCGTATCGATACGGGGCTGACCCCCGATCCGGAGATGCCGCTGCAGGTGCAGTTCACCGATGTGACAACGGTCTGGCAGGCGTCGGACCTGCTGGCCATGGCACTGGCGACCACGGCGGGCGATGACGTGGTTCAGGGCTCTGACAGCAGCGAAACCGTGGACGGGCAGGCCGGTGACGACCGCTTGATGACCGCGGGCGGCGCCGATGATCTGCGCGGCGGAGCCGGTGTTGACCTGCTGGAAGGCGGATTGGGCGACGACACCTATCGCTTTGACCTGGGCGACGATCAGGACCGGATCGTCGATGCGGGTGGCGCGGATGTATTTATCCTTGGCCCCGGCATCACGCCGGACGATATCCGTGTCGCACAATCCAGCGACGGATCGGCGATGATCCTGGCGATTGGCAGCGACGGCGACCGGGTGCGCATCGACAGCGCCCTGGGCGACGGACGGATCGAAACCGTGCGCTTCGACGATGGCAGCGCATGGCACATGGCCGATCTGATCGCGCGTGTGCCGACCGCGCTGGACGATTTCATCTATGGCGACGAGGCCGACAATCCGCTGGCCGGCGGTCTGGGTGACGATCGTGTCAGCGGCGGTGCGGGCAACGACACCTATCGTTTCGCGGCAGGCGACGGGCGCGACATCCTGCGCGACCTGAGCACCTCTGCCGCCGATACGCTGATTGTTTCGGGCTATGCCGCGTCGGACCTGCGGTTCACCCGGCTGGGCACGACAAGCCCCGATCTGCGGATCACCTTTGCCGGCAGCCAAGATGACCAGATCATCATTGCCGACGGGCTGGCGACAAACGGGGCGGGCATCGAACGGCTGGTATTCGAGGACGACGGCACCGAACTGACGATCCCCGACATCCTGTCGCTGCTGGCCGACGGGCAGGTCAGCGACGATGACGATGTGATCTTTGGCACCGACGGGGCCGACGATCTGGATGGCGGTGCGGGTGACGACCTGCTGATCGGGCTGCGCGGCGACGACACGTTCCGCTTTGGTGCCGGGGGTGGGTCTGACCGGATCGACGCCTTCGGCAGTGGCCAGAACCTTGTGATCCTGTCGGGACTGAACGTGGCCGATCTTGCCTCTGTCGCCCGTGCCGGCCCGGGCAGTGCCGATCTGGTCCTGTCCTTTACCGGCGGTGAACAGCTGACGCTGGTTGATGCACTGGGGTCCCTGAACGGGCTTTACGGGTCGCTGACCCTGCGCTTCGCCGATGGCACGCAATGGGCCCGGGGGGATATGCGGGCCGCGGCGCTTGACGGTGTGCGCACTGCCGGGGCCGATGTCATCGAAGGCTTCGACGGGGCCGATGCCTTTACCCTGACCGGCGGCGATGACACCGTCGAAGGCAAGGCCGGGTCTGACACCTACCGCTGGACGCCGGGGCTGGGCGAGGTCTGGATCAAGGATGGCGGCGCGGCGCTGGCCGATCTTGACGTTCTGTACCTGAGCGGTGTGCAGGTGGCCGATGTGTCGGTGTCGCGCCTGTTCCAGGGCAGCACGTCGGTCCGCTTCGAATTTGCCGGTCATCCCGTTGACGGGCTGACGGTGATGGATGTGCTGGCCGGCAACGCCACCTCGGTTGATCAGATCGTGTTCGACGACGGCACGATCTGGACGCCACAAACCCTGCTTGAGCTTCTGGACAACAATGCGCCGGTGGCCACGGACGACGGGTTCTTTGCCGTTACTGCGGGTGAAGACCTGGTGATCGATCTTGCCGACATCCTCAGCAACGATTTCGACGCAGACGGCGATACGCTGCGCCTTGTGACGGTTGATGGCAGCCCCGACGGCAGTGCCACACTGCCCGGCGACGGCACGTTGCGCTTTACCCCGGTCGACGGGTTCCTTGGGGCCACGACCATCGCCTATTCGATCACCGACGACCGCAACGCCTTTGGCGACGCGGTGATCAACGTCACCGTCCGCCCGCCCGCGCAGGTGCGCGACGACGACGGGTTCACGATGGACGAGGACGGCACGCTGACGATCCGGGTCGAGCGGCTGTTGTCGAACGATGCCGATGGCGACCGGATGGTCGTCGGGCAGGTGTTCGATGCCGTGGGCGGTAGTGTTTCGTTGTCGTCCAACGGCGATATCAGCTTTACTGCCACGCCCGATTTCAACGGCCCTGCCCAGTTCACCTATGCCGCCAACACGCTCGAAGGCGGGCGCGGAGAGGCAACGGTCTTTATCGACGTGATCCCGGTGAACGATGCGCCGGTGGCGGGGGACGATGGCGGGTTCACCGCACGGCAGGGCACGCCACTGATCGTTGCCGCCTCTACCCTGCTGAGCAATGACGGCGATATCGATGGCGATGCCCTGACATTGGCCGAGGTGTTCTCGACCCCCGACCTGTCCGTGGCGATTGATGCCGACGGCAATGTTGTCGCCACCCCCGCGCCGGGGTTCTTTGGACCTGCAACGTTCGAGTATCGCGTCGAGGACGCGGGCGGGCTGTCGGCAATCGCCACCGCAACGGTAGATGTGATCGCCGCCACCACGGGGACCGAAGCCCGCGACGACCGGTTCGACACCGACAGCAACGGCGATCCCTTGCTGGAAGACAACCCGGTCGTCATCGGGCTGGACCGGTTGTTGCTCAACGACAACGTCTCAGGCGACGTGACCCTTGCCGCCGTTTCGGGTGCGCAGAATGGTCGGGCAGTCCTTCTGGACAACCAGACCGTGCTGTTCACGCCGGACCAGAACTTTAACGGGGACGGGCAGTTCAGCTATACCATCGACGATGCCAGGGGCGGGCGGTCCACCGCGACCGCGGTACTGAGTTTCGGCGCGGTGAATGACAGGCCCGTCGCCCGCGACGACAGTTTCCGCGATCCTGACAGCACGCATTTCCTGCGGGGTACGCAGGATCAGGCGCTGGAAATCGCCCTGCTTGACCTGTTGCAGAACGACTATGACGTCGAAGGGTTCGGCATCACCTTTGAAAACGCCACCGGCCCGGTCCACGGGTCGATCCAGCAGACCGACGACAGTGTCATCTTTACCCCCGATGCCGGATTCTGGGGGGAAACCACCTTTGGCTATTCGATCACCGATCCCGATGGCGCGGTCGACGGGGCGCAGGTCACGATCTATTTTGACCCGACCTCTGACGCGCCGCCGGTTGCCGTGTCCGACCAGGTGCTGGTGCCCGAAGACATCCCCGTCACGATCAAGCTGGACACGCTGCTGGCCAATGACAGCGACGTTGATGGCGAACCGCTGGAAATCATCGGCTGGCGCTACATCGACCCGCTGGCGGATTTCTTCAAGTTCGGCCCGGCGGCGGTCGGGTTCCTGAACGGCACGATCGAGGAAGATGCCAACGGTGACTTCCTGTTCACGCCCTTCATCGACGCGACCCGGTCGTCAGGCATCGTTTACTCGGTGACGGACAACAACGACGGGGTTGTCGAAGGCTTCCTTGATATCGTGATCGTGCCGTCGAACGACGATCCGACCGTGGTCGAGGATCCGGGCTTTGTCACACCGCTGGACGTGCCGCTGGTTATCCGGGTGTCGGACCTGCTGTTCAACGACTACGACATCGAACAGGCCGACACCGACGGCGATGGCACGATCGACCACGATCTTGACGACCCGGACCGCGCGCGCCCGACCTTCGTCGGGGTCGATGCGCTGTGGGATCCGGTTGAACTGGCGCAGGGCAACCGCGTGCCTCTGGGCGCGTTCGAGATTGTCGAGTTCCGGGGAGAAGAGTTCCTTGTCGCCCGCTTTGCATCCGGTTTCAGCGGTGATGTGACCATCGAATACCGCATCGCCGATGAAGAGGGACTGGAAGACACCGGGTTCGCCTATGCCACCGTTGCCGACTACTATGGACGCGAACTGAGCGGGACGCCGCAGGTGGACTACATCGAAGGCAACGCGCTGGACGAGGTGATCCACGGCTACAACCGTGACGACTGGATCGTTGCGCTGGGCGGCAACGATACGATCCAGACCGGGCTGGGCGCGGACTTCATCCAGGCCGGTGACGGCGATGACCTGATCGACGCGGGCGACGGCAACGACGATATCCGCGGCGGTGCGGGGTTCGATATCGTCACGTTCTTCGGGTCGAACACCGGGGTGCGCGCGGATCTGAACACGCTGATCGGGCAGGGCGGGTTTGCTGCCGGGGACCAGTATGTCGATATCGAAGGGTTCATCGGCACCGCGTACCAGGACACGCTGGGCGGGGACGACGCGGCCAACGACCTGTCCGGCATGGACGGCGATGACCTGATCGAAGGCCGTGGCGGCGCCGATACGCAGACAGGTGGAGACGGTGACGATACGCTGTCGGGTGGCGCCGGGGGCGACAGCCTTTCGGGCGGGGCGGGCCGCGACTGGGCGTCGTACGAATTTGGCACCGAAGCCGTACAAGTCTCTCTGGCCGGTGGCACGGCCACGGGGGGTGACGCGCAGGGCGACACGCTGACCGGGATCGAAAACCTGCTGGGCGGCGATGCGGCGGACCAGCTGGAAGGCGACGGCAGTGACAACGCCCTGTCGGGCGGGCGCGGCGATGACACGCTGATCGGGCTTGGCGGCAATGACACATTGTCGGGCGGGCGCGGCGCCGATGACCTGCGCGGGGGCGACGGCATTGATACCGCCGATTACAGCCTGTCGACCGAAGGCATCCGGATCGACCTTGCCGCAGGTACCGCGATCGGGGGCGATGCGGCGGGCGATACCCTGTCGGGGATCGAGATCATCGAGGCCAGCTATCACGACGACGTGCTGGCGGGTGACGCGGCTGACAACACCTTCCGGGGCAGCCGTGGCGCGGATGACATCGACGGGCGCGACGGGGTCGATACCGCCGATTACACCCGCGCCACCGAAGCGGTGGCCGTCAACCTGGCCACCGGGCAAGGCACCGCGGGCGAGGCCGCGGGCGACCGGCTGACCAGTATCGAAAGGCTGCTGGGGTCGATCCACAACGACACGTTCACCGGCAGCGCGGGTGTTGATGTGTTCGACGGGCGGTTCGGGGCCGACCTGCTGATCGGGGCCGGTGGCTCGGATCGCTACCTGTTCGGGTTCGACAGCGGCGCCGACACGATCATCGACACAGGCGATGCCAGCGATACCGACCAGCTGCGGCTGGGCGCGGGCATCGCCGAGAAAGACGTGTCGCTGCTGCGCGTGGGCGATGATCTGTTCGTCGAACTGGAACGCGACGATGGCTATCTGATCGACACGGTAACCGTGACCGGGCACTTCCTTGGGACCGCGACGGGCATCGAACAGATCGTGTTCGAGGACGGCACGATCTGGGACCGCGCCGCGATGGACGCACGCCTGCGCGACGGCCGGTTCAACGCGATGGACGACATCTTCCGCCTTGGGGTGGAAGACGAGGTTGCGATCATCGACCCGGCCGACCTGGTGCTGAACGATGCCGAAACCGGGGTCGGGGATCTTGTGCTGGTGTCGGTTCAGGCGGCACAGGATGGCAGCGTGTCGATCAATTCCGATGGCATGATCGAATTCCTTGGCGCTCAGGATTTCAATGGCGATGCGTTCTTTGCCTATACCGTGCGTGACCCAATGGGCCGGGACTCCACCGCCCGGGTCGAGGTCAACCTGTCGCCTGTGAACGACGCCCCCGTCGCGGTGGACGACCCGTTGCAATACGGGATCGAAGATGTGCCGTTGCGCATCCGGATCGAGAACCTGCTGGCAAATGATTATGATGTCGACGGCGACGCGGAATCGGAAAAGCTGCGCATCGTGTCGCTGCAACCGCTGACCAACGCCGATGGCGAGGCTCTGCGTCCTTATGAGGACAAGGACAATTACGACGGCCCTGCCACCGATATGACGTGGAAGATCGACGGCAAATACATCGAACTGCTGTCGCGGCCCGACCACTTTGGCTTTGCCGGGTTCCGCTATGTTCTGGAAGACGGCGACGGCGCACAGTCGACGGCGGATGTCGAGGTCTACCTTGCCCCGGTCAACGACGCACCGCGCATCCGAGACGGTGCGGAATGGGCCAAGTTGGGCGAGACAACGACCTTCACCGTCGATCAGATGATGCGCAAGGTCTATGATGTCGAGGACGACGGGTTCACCTTTGTCGGTTTGCACATCGGTGCCGATGGCAATGCGTCCTTCAACGGGACAGAGGTGTTCGACGCCGCCCAGGGCCTGGTGCATTTCACCCCGGACGCATTGGGCGACGCGCATATTTCGTTTGACGTGATCGATGATCTCGGGGCCGAGGCGACGCTGGACTTCAATATCCAGGTCCGGCCGCAGAACCTGCCGCCGTCGGCAAAAGACGATCGCGGGTTCCGTCTGTTGCAGGACGGTGTGATCACCATCGACCCGGCGGACCTGCTGGCCAATGACACCGATCCCGACGACGATGTGTTGGTCTTCGATAGCGTTTACCGCTTTGCCGAGAACGGCAAGGTGCGGGTCAATGCCGATGGCATGATCGAATTCGCGGCGCGGTCCGACTACAACGGCGCGGCAAGTTTCGAATACACGATCAGCGATGGCCGGGGCGGGTTCGACAGCGCGGTCGTGCACCTGACCATTCTGCCGGTCAACACCGGACCGGAGCTGCGGGGCGACGTTGTGACCGGGCTGGAGGATGGCCCGCTCTACGTGATCCCGGCCGAGGCGTTCGGCAACGACCTGGACCTTGACGGCGATGTGCTGTTCTTTGAAAGCGCGGCATTGCTGGGCGAACTGACACAGCAATACCTGTCGCCAAACTACACCGTGCGCGCCACCGCGCCGAACAATGCCGACCTGCCCGACTGGCTGAGCTTCGACGCCGCGACGATGACCTTTACCGGCGACGTGCCTGCCGATCACGAAGGCCCGGTCGAGGTGGCGGTGTTCCTGACCGATCCGTCGAACGGTGGCGTTCATGTGGCGCGGTTCAGTTGGTCCAGCCCCAGCCACAAGGCCGACCTGTCGACGGGTGTCAGCGTCGAGGCACAGGTTCTGGACGGTTTCCGGATCCGCGAGGCGTTCGACTGGAGCCTGGATGACACCGGTGCCGGTATCGCCAGCTTCGATATTTCCGACGGGGTGTTCAGCGCGCAGGTCAACGGTGGGCGGGCCCTGCCGTCCTGGCTGGTGTTTGACGACGCGACCCGCAGCCTGTCGATGTCGGATTTCGGGGTCGAGGATACCGACAGCCCCGCGCGCGTGCAGATCGTCTTTACCCCCGGCGCCCGGCCCGATCTGCCGGACGATGTCTATTACGCGACGGACCGTGGCTTTACGCTCGAATTCGTCATCGACCCGACCGATCCGCAACTGGATGCGTTCAACGCGGTTCTGGCCGGTGATCCGTCGCTGGAAGGCGCGGGGCTGTTCGGGCTGGACCTGAGCTCTGCCCCGACGCTGACGGTTGCGCGCGAAAGCGGCGCGCCGCTGGATGACTGGTTGTCGTTCGATGCCGGCACGCTCAGCTTCTCAGGCCTGCCGCCGTCGCGCTATGTGGGTGCGGTGCCGGTGCGGATCGACGTGGCGGGCGACGGAGCCCTGCCCGCCATGTCGCTGATCACCGAGGCGGTGGTCGACGAAACCTTTGCCGTCATCACGCCGGGCAACGACACGCCCTTCGCGGTCAGGGACCTGCCGGAACGGATCGACCTGACCGCGCCCGGGGATTTCACCGGCGCGATTGCCCTGACCTATACCGCAGAGGACGAAAAGGGCGGGCAGTCCGACGCACCCGCCAGCATCGTGTTCAACGTCACGCCAACACGCGAACTGGCGGTGGCGGGCGAAGATCGGGTCGACCTGTTCGAAGGCGGCAGTGTCACGTTCAACGTCGCGGACCTGCTGCTGAACGACCGTGACGACGACGGCGATCCGCTGCGGATCACCGGCTTCGGGACGGCGGCCAACGGCACGGTCGTCGTGACCCCCGGCATGGTGACCATCGCGGCGCCGGCCGGTTTGGCACCGCTGCCCGGTGGCACATGGTCCGCTGCGCTGGCCGGGAGGGACGCGCTGCCCGACTGGATGAGCGTGGATGCTGCGACGGGTGCGCTAACCGCGGTGATTCCGTTGGATTTGACCGGCAGCTATGACGTGGTCTTTGCGAACACCGATGGCACGGTCACCCGGTCGGACACCGTCACCGCATTCTTCGACGGCAACGCCGGAGCGGTGGTCAGCTATACGCCCGATCCCGCCTTTGCGGGCGAAGAAAGCCTGACGTACACCCTGACCGACGATGCCGAGGGGCCGGTGACGGGGACGGTCCTTCTTGACGTCGCGTCGCTGCTCGATCCGCCGATTGCGGCGACCGACCGGTTTGATGCCTACGAGGATGGCACGCTGGTGCTGACGCCGGACATGTTGTTGGCCAATGACAGCGACGTCGACGGCGACCCGATCCGGTTCCTGGGCGTTGACGGTGGCGTAAACGGCACCGTCATGCTGGACGGTGACCAGATCACCTTTACCCCCGATCCGGATTTTGCCGGGCAGGCAAGTTTCACCTATCGCGTGACCGACGACCGCCACGGCGAAAGTATCGGCACGGTCGAGGTTTCGGTGATCTCGACCAACCAGGCCCCCGAGGCCGTCACCGACATCTTCGCCGCAACCGAGGATACGCCTTACGAATTCACGATCACCGACCTGTTGGCCAACGACACCGATCCTGACGGAGATACGCTGACCTTTGTCAAACTGTCCGGCGAGGGGCGCGACGGTCGGATCCTGGAATTGCCGGACGGGCGGTACCAGTTCGTGCCGGATGAAAACGTCACCGGGCAAGTCAGCTTCAGCTATATCGTCACCGATGGTCGGCTGCGCGATACCGGCACGATCAGCTTCGACATTGCCCCGGTCAACGACGCGCCGATTGCAAACCCCGACGGGTTCTTCCTGGGCGACCAGGACGCGCCCATCGTTGTCGATTTCGCCGACCTGCTGATCAATGACCGCGATGTCGAGGGCGACGCGTTTTCCATTGTCGAGGTGTTCGACGGCGACAACGGCACGGTTTACCGCGACGGTGAAACCGCAGTGTTCCAGGGGCGTCCTGGATATTTCGGCGATGGCGGGTTCAGCTATCGCGTGACGGATGTGCATGGCGCGACCAGTATCGGCTATGCGCAGGTTCTGGTGCTGCCGCTGTTCGACGTGCCAGTCGCGGTGTCCGACGATGGATATGAGATGCTGGAAGACAGCTATCTCGATCTCGACCCGGCCGACTTGATGGCCAACGATGACATCCCGCTGGGGTCCGAGGTGATCTTCCTCGGGCTCAGCGCCGGCTTTGGTCACGTCGGAAATGCCACCGTGGCAGAGCTGGACAATGGGCTGTGGCGGGTGACCACCGCGCCCGATTTCTTTGGCGAACTGGTGCTGCGGTACGCGCTGACGAACGAAACCGGGTTCGAGGTGCCGACAACCGTCACCATCGACGTGATCGGCACCGCCGATGCGCCCGGGGCCGGGGACGACCAGCTGACCATCCTCGAAGATCTGCAGACCGCGATTTTCGTGACCGAGTTGCTGGCCAATGACAGCGATCCGGATCGGCAGGGATTTGCCCTGACCCGCCTGCTGGACGCCGAGGGCGTGACCGTCGAACTGACAGCGGACGGGCAGGTTCTGATCACCCCGCCGGACGGGTTCCACGGCGATGCCTGGTTCGAGTATGAAATCGCCGACAGCGACGGACTGACCGATACCGCGCGGGTCAGCGTCCGGGTCGAGGCGCAGAACGATGCGCCGGTCATCACCGATCCCGGTCTGCTTCTGGCTGACAAGGGCGCGGCGGTTGCCATTACCCTGCCCGCCGGCACGGTTGTCGATCCCGATGGCGATGCGCTGGTCGTTGAACTGCGCAGCCCGGGGGGTGCGGCGCTGCCCGACTGGCTGGCCTTCGAACCCGCGACGCAGACCCTGACCGGCCAGCCGCCAGACGGGTTCTCGGGCGATGTGGCGCTAGAGCTGTTTGTCAGCGACGGGCAGGCAGAGGTGATCCAGGCCCTGACCCTGCGCATCCCGGCCGCCGATGGCAACTCTGCGCCGGTCCTCGCAGCCCCCGTCGCCGACCAGCACGCGACAGAGGACGCTGCCTTTGCCCTGACCCTGCCGTCGGATCCGTTCACCGATGCGGATGGCGATGCCTTGGCCTTTGCGCTGTCGCTGGCCGATGGCGGCGCGCTGCCCGCGTGGATGGCGTTCGACGCCGTGACGCTGGCCCTGACCGGCACGCCGCCCGCCGATTTCAACGGCACGGTCCCGCTCCGCCTGACGGCGAGCGACGGGCAGGCACAGGCGACCAGCGATTTCGCCCTGATCGTGGACCCGGTGAACGATGCGCCGGTGATCACCTCTGCCGATGCCGTCTCGGTCGTGGGGGATGCGACGCTGGTCGGTACGATCACCGCAACGGATCTTGAAGGGGACGGGATCACGTTCGCGATTTCCGGCGGGGCGGACGCGGCGCTGTTCACGCTTGTCGCCGGTCAGCTGAGCTTTGCCGCGATCCCGGATTTCCAGGCGCCGCGCGATGCGAATGGCGACAATGTCTACGAGGTGCAGGTGACGGCCAGCGACGGCACCGACGGCGTGGGTCAACTGATGCGGATCACGGTCATGCCCCCCGCGACGGCGATCACGACAGGCACGATCACCGAAGGCGATCTTGGCGATGTCGCGCGGGCCAGCGGAGTGCTGTCCCCGGCGATGACCTATGCCGATCTTGCCGCCACTCCGGGCGAAAGCGGCTTTGGCAGTTTCGTTCTGTCCTCGGGCGTCTGGACCTATACGCTGGACCAGACGGCAGTGCAGCAATTGGCGGCGGGGGATACGGTCACCGACGCGATCACCTATGTTTCGTCCGGCGGTGTGGCGCAGCGGGTGACCATGACGATCCTCGGCACCGGCGATGCGCCGACGCTGTCGAACCTGCCTGCCGTTCTGACGGTGCAGGAAGACGTGGCGAGCCCGATCGACCTGTCCGCGACCGATCTGACCGATCCCGACAGCGCCGTGCTGGAGCTGCGTTTGAGCCTGAATACCGGCAGCTTTGCCGCGCCGGCGGATGGCACGGCGCTCGGTGTGACGGCCACGCAAATCAGTACGACGCTGATCTCCTTGACCGGCCGCACCGAAGCGATCAATGCCTATCTCGATACCGCGACCAACATCCGCTATGTCACGCCGCTGAACACGTTTGGAACCTTGGTGGCGACGCTGACGCTGCTGGCCGATGACCAATCCGCGTTGGGTCAGGTTGCGTTGGGCCAGGTGCAGATCGGTGCCGTGCCGGTCAACGATGCGCCGCACGATGTCATCCTGACCGGCGGAACGGTTCAGGAAAACGCTGCGGCAGGCACGGTTGTCGGTGGGCTGGCGGCGGTCGACGTGGATGGCGACCGGCACGATTTCAGCCTTGTCAGCGACCCGTCCGGCTTGTTCGCGATCGACGGTGCAAATCTGGTTGTGGCGCCGGGCGCGCAGGTCGATTTCGAAACCAGCGCGACCCATACCGTGACAGTACGTGCGACCGACGTGGGTGGGCTGTCGTTTGACAAGGCGCTGACCATTGCGGTGACCGATGTCGATGACGGCGGGCCGGGCCCGGACGATGGCGGCGTGACCGTGGTCCCGGTCGGCGGCGGAACCGAGGTCATAACGCTGGGCACCGGCCAGACAGAGCTGCGCGGACGGGTGCAGGATTTCAACGGCGACACATTCAACGGATTCGACACTGAAGATACGTTCGTGTTTACCGATGCCATGGTCGCCCGCGATGCGATCACGTTCGACCGGGCAGCGGGTACCCTTTCGATCGACAGCAATGGCGACGGCACACCCGACCAGACGATCACCCTGACCGGCGATTTCTCGGGCGGGGATTTCATGGCGGTGACGCGCGATGGCCAGACCCGGATCACCTTTGAACCCTACCTGCCGAAGCTGAATGAAAGCACTCCCGTCGATCTGTCGCAGGTCAACGGGATCACCAACCAGGATTACCTGACCGGTGACGGCATGACCGGTTTCCGGGTCGAGGTATTGCCGATGCTGGGCCGCGCCCGGTTCGACAACAGCCTTGGCGTGTACGAGGTCAACAGTGCCGGCGACATCGTCGATGTGCGGGTGTTGTCGGCCAGCACACAGATCCTGCCCGGCGGCCCGCAGTTCGACGTGACCGGGGTCGAAAACGGCCACCAGCTTGGTTTGTTCATCGTTCAGAATGGCTTTGGCTGGGCCAGCAGACTGGCAGCGGGCGACACCTTCGATTTTGTCGATGCGGTCACCGGCGGCACGGCGAATATCCTGTCGGGCACCGGTGCGACACTGACGGTAAACGGGATCGACGCGGGTCAGACCGTGTTCCACAGCATTGAAAGCGCCCTGAACCCGACCGGGTTGCAGCATGCGCTGTCCGGCGTGGTACAGGGCGGGCAGGCGATCATCGTCGGCTTCGAAGACCTGATCGGTGGCGGCGACCGCGATTACCAGGACGTGGTCTTTACCGTCACCACCATTGACGACATCCTCTGACCGCACCCCGCCCGGTCAATGTGCGATCGGTGCCCCGCCTGAGGTCGCCGGCTTGCGCATGAACAACAGGATCGGCAGAAGCGCGATGGCAACCCAGCCCAGCACGTTGAACGTTCGGGCATAGGACATCATTGCCGCCTGTTTCGCGATCTGACCGGCCAGAACGGCCGCGCCTTCAGGCGTGTCAGGCGTCAGACCCAGCGGGTTCAGCATGGCATAGGCGGTGTCGGAAAAGGCGGTGACATGGCCGGTCAGCGTGGCGGTGTCGGTCGCGATGCCGCGCACGATCATTGCGCCCACGACGGCAATCCCGATCGACGAGCCAAGCTGCCGTGTCACGCCATAAAGCCCCGAAGCTTCGTCCTGCTGAGAAGAGTCGATCCCGGCAAAGGCCAGTGTCGATTGCGGAACGAACACCAGTCCCATGCCCAGGCCTCCGACCACGCCGGGCCACGCCAGTTGCCAGAAAGTGGCGTTCAGGTTCAGCCCGCCCATCATGAAATTGCTGGCGGCGGTCAGGCCCAGCCCGAACACCGCCAAAAGGCGCGGATCGTAGCGTGTCACCAGCACAGATCCGGTGATGACCATCGAAAAGCCCGCCGCGATTCCGCGCGGGATAAACAGGTATCCTGCCTCGATTACGGGATAGCCCAAAAGCCCCTGTACGAACAGCGGCAGGATGGCAATGGCGCCGAACATGGCCACGGCAAAACCCGCGATGATGGCATTGCCGGCGGCGAAATTCGCATCGCCGAACATGCGCAGGTTGACGATATTGTCCTGCCGGGTCACCGCGCGCCACAAGAACAGCGCCCCGGCAACGGCCGAAATCAGCGCCGCCGCCTGGATCACGTGCGATGCGAACCAATCCTTGCCCTGCCCCTGGTCCAGGACGTATTGCAGCGCGCCGATGGCCAGCGCCATCAAACCAAGCCCGGCCCAGTCGATCCTGGTCTTGACAGTGGGGCTGTCGGCCAGTTCGCCGGTCAGCATCGCCAGCGCCAGCGCCGCGATCGGCAGGTTGACGAAAAACACCATACGCCACGAATAGGCATCGGTCAGGATCGCGCCGATGGTCGGGCCCATGACCGGCGCAACCACAACCCCCAGCCCGAACATCGCCATCGCCTGCCCGCGTTTTTCCTTTGGGAAGGAATCGAACAGGATGGATTGCGACAGCGGGATCAGGAATGCGCCAAACATTCCCTGGCCCATTCGAAAGGCCACAATCGAACCCAGGCTCCACGCCAGTCCGCAGAGCATGGAAAAAAGGGCGAATCCTGTGATCGCCGACAGGATCAGCCGCTTGCGCCCGATGCGCCGGGCCATGAAGCCGGTCAAGGGCATGACCACAACCGCCGACACGATATAGCTGGTCAGGATCCAGGTCGTCTGGTCTGTTGTGGCACCGAAGCTGGATTTGATATGCGGCAACGCGACGTTGACAACCGTGCTGTCCAGCACTTCCAGGATCGCGCTGAGCACCACGGCCACCACAATGGCAACGGGCACGCGGTCTGGCGAAGCATCTGTGCTGACGGCGGTCATTGTGCTGACCCCGTGGTGTCGATTGTCGCGGTTGCGCTGGCCCCGACGCGCAAATCCGCATCGCTGGGGTCAAGCGCGATGCGCACCGCGAACCGCTGGGTGACCTTGACCCAGTTGCCGCTGGCGTTTTCGGCGGGCAGCAGGGCAAAGGTTGACCCCGAACCGCGGGCCAGCGACGCCACGGTCCCTGTCAGGGTCTGTCCCGGCAGCAGATCGACCGCCACCTTGACCGGTTGACCTTCGCGGATGCGGGGCAGGTCGGTTTCCTTGAAATTCGCTTCGATCCACCAGTCGCTGTCGTCGACAACGGCGAACAACGGGCGATAGGCCGTGACCGGGCTGCCGATCCGCAGGTCAAGGTTGGTAACCCAGCCGTCGGCAGGAGCGGTGACATGGGTGCGCGCCAGGTTGGTCTGGGCGATGGCAAGCGTGGCCTCGGCCACGGCAAGTGCGTCGCGGCTGCTGGTCAGCGCCGCCCGCGCTCTGGTCAGCGCGGCCAGTTCGGAATTCACGGCAGCTTTGGCGCTGGCGGCTGCGCTTCTGGTGTCGTCCAGCGTGCTTTTGGGGGCGTTCCCGCGTTCGAACAGGGTCTGGATGCGGGCCAGTTGTGCCTCGGCGGCCTGCCGGGCGGATTGCGCACTGGCAACACCGGCCTGTGCCGCGTCGATTTCGCTTTGGTTGGCGGTGATCGCGGCGCGGGCGCTGTCGACCTGCGCCTGCGCCTGTTTCACCGCGCTTTGATATGTGGTGTCGTCGATGTCGAACAGCGGGTCGCCCTTGGCGACATGGGCATTGTCGCCGACGTGCACCGCCGCGACCTTGCCGGTGATCTCGGCGGCGACCGACACGATATGTGCCTGGACATAGGCATCGCGCGTCGACGGATAGACCGACGTGTATTTCCAATAGCCCCAAAGCCCGCCTGCGATGGCGACCACAAGTGACCCGATCAGCAACAGTTTCAAACGCGACACATCAATCTCCGTTTCGTAAGTCCGGCGGCGAACACCGTGTTCGTCACCGGGTCAGACCACCCGCGGCGGGGCGCGGGGGTCGGTCAATCGGTCTGGTTTTGGTGGGGACGGCGGGGCGGCCAGATCGGCCGCGCCCCGCCGTTGGCGTCAGGCGGCGTGCGGGGTGTCGGATTGCGCGATGTCTTTGTGCGCCTTGTCGAAGGCGGCACGCAGGGCGGCCTCTTTCGTGGTGTCCAGATTGGTGCGGATGACATGGCCACCAGCCATCCCAAGCCGGTCGATCACCTTGTCGGACGCGTGTTGACGGATCATCATGAACAGCGCGGCCTGGCCGGGTTGCAGGACATTTGCGACGTCTTTCATGAAACGGTCGTTGATGCCGTAATCGCTGAGCGCGCCGCTCAGCGCGCCGGCCCCGGCGCCAACCGCGACGCCCAACAGCGGGTTCATGAACAATACCCCGATCAGCAGACCCCAGAACGCCCCGCCGGATGCGCCGACCGTCCAAAGGTTGACCATCTGGTTCAGCTTGATCTTGCCCTGGTCGTCGGCCACCGCGACGACCGCGTCGGCAACATCGACAAGGTATTCACCCGCAAGACCGAACAGCGTGTCACGCGCGGCATTGGCCTGGGCTTCGGTTTCGTATCCGATGACGATAAGTTCGGGCATGGTCTTTTCCTTTCACCAAGTGATCGCTGGCACCGGCCAGCGGTTGTCTGATTGGCGAAGGTAGACCACGCAAACCTGTGCCGCCGGTTTCGCGTGACTTAACTATTTGTGAAAATCGCGGCTTTGGGCGGGTCACCCCGACGCGCCTATTCTCCCATGAATCGCTTGGCCAGTTGTGCCTCTTGCGCGACCATCATCGCTTCGGCGCCTTCCATGTGCGATGCCATGGTCGCGCGGGCGGCGTCGGCGTCGCCACGTCGCAGGGCATCGACCAGCCGCAGCTGGTGGTCGCGCCCGCGTTGCCAGAGTTGCAGGTTGGGCGGATCGTAAAGCCGGCGGTATACGGTCAAGTCGGTCAGGATGCGCGCCATGAAGGCAATCACGAATCCCATCAGACGGTTGCCGGAAAAATCAGAAAGCCGGGCGTGGAATTCCAGCGATGCGATGTGTTGTTCCTTTTCTTCGTCGGCCGATCGCGCCGGGGTCGGGTAGCGTTCGGCCAGCGCCTGCAATTCATCCAGTTGCGCGGGGGTCAGGTGGCCGGCAAGGCTGGCGGCCATTTCCGGCTCCAGCACGCGGCGCATCTGATAGATGTCGGCCAGCGACAGGTCCTGGAAATAGAAGTAATTCGCCAACAGCGACTTCGCCCGATCCGCCGACACCTTGCCGACAAAGCTGCCGCCGCCGGGGCCGGTGCGGGTGACGATAAGCCCCTGCGCCTCAAGGATCCGCATCGCTTCGCGTACAGTCCCCTTGGACACTGCGAACAGCGTGATCATTTCGGATTCATTCGGCAGCTTGTCGCCTTGCTTCAGGTCGCGTTCAACGACCCATTGCTTGATTTCGTCGGCCACCCGCACCGGGCGGGACCGCCGGGGTTTGGGCGCTGCGTCGAGGGTTCCGTCCATACTTGCCTCGGTTATTATCATGACAAAAATTATAGACTTGGGATCCGCGGCTGTGTAGATCCAAATTTATCATGATAAATCGAGGGTCAATATGGACTGGGGCCGCGAAGCCGAAGACCGCCTGAACCGCATTGCCCGATGCAGCTTGCCGGGGGCAGGGATCACGCGGTTTCCGTTCACAGACGAGCATCGCGCAGCGCTTGAGGAAATCAAGAGCTGGATGTTGCGCGCCGGAATGACGACCCGGCTGGATGCGGCGGCAACGCTGGTGGGCCGCGCCGGGACGGGCGACAAGGTTTTCCTGATCGGATCGCACCAGGACAGCGTGCGCGATGGCGGGCGCTATGATGGAATCATGGGCATCGTGATCGGTTCTCTTGCGGTCGAGAAACTGAAAGCCGAAGGCAAGGACCTTGCCGTCGCGGTCGAGGTGCTTGCCTTCGCTGACGAAGAGGGTGTGACGTTTCCCACCGCGCTTTTGGGCCCAAGGGCGCTGGCGGGAACGGTGGATCCGGCGGTTTTGTCGATGACCGACCGTACCGGCGAAACCTTGCGCGA
Organism: Mesobacterium hydrothermale; assembly: GCF_035818635.1. Lineage (NCBI taxonomy): Bacteria > Pseudomonadati > Pseudomonadota > Alphaproteobacteria > Rhodobacterales > Roseobacteraceae > Mesobacterium > Mesobacterium hydrothermale. The sequence continues at coordinate 27,973 of NZ_JAYLLH010000005.1, forward strand.
TGCGTTGAACCGGTTCGGAGCCGATGCCCAAGGCATTGCGGCGCTGGCGCGCGATCCGGGCAACGTTGTCGGGTATCTCGAAGTGCACATCGAGCAGGGCCCCGCGCTGGAACAGGCAGATGCGGCGCTGGGGGTGGTCACCGGCATCTGCGGGATCGAGCGCAACACGGTGGTGTTCGAGGGCGACACCGGCCATGCCGGGACCGTGCCGATGGAGTCGCGGCGCGATGCGCTGGTGGCAGCGTCCGATTTCATCGCGGCGGTGCATGACAGCGCCTGCCGGATCGACGGCCTGCGCGCCACGATCGGCGCGTTGACCTTGCATCCCGGCGTTGCCAACGCGATTCCGTCGCGGGTTGAGTTGGTGCTGGAAATCCGCTCGCTTCTGGATATGGATCGGGAACGCTTTGCCGTCGACGCGGTGAAGGCCGGAGCCGAAATCGGCGACCGGCGCAACGTGGCGTTTTCCATGCACCGCAGCTACCAGCAGCCTGCCGTGCCGGCTGATGCGATGCTGGTCGACGCGCTGGACCAGGCCTGTCAATCGGTCTGCCCCACGGTGCCCCGCCTGCCCTCGGGGGCGACGCATGACGCCTCGGCCATGGCGGATCTGTGCCCGATGGCAATGCTGTTCGTACGTTGCCGGGGCGGGCTGAGCCACCGGCCCGAAGAATACGCCAGCCCCGAAGACATGGCGGCGGCGGTTTCCGCAACCGCTGCGTTCTTGTCGGCGCTGGCGGGGTGATCCGGCTTACAGCTTTGTAAACCCGGGGTGAGGACGCCGACAAAACCATCCCCTATCTCTGTCGTCACAGACCAAACCCGAAGGAGGGGGGCATGACACAGAGAACGACAAAACCGAACGTGTTGATTCTGGGCGGCAACTTTGCCGGTCTGGGCGCGGCACAGAAGATCCGGGACTACGCCGGGGACGCGGTAGAGATCACGGTGATCGACCGAAAGGCTTACCTTGACTACATCCCGAATATCCCGCTGGAAATCTTCGAAGGCCGCGACCCAGCGGTGACCATGCACATGCCGCTGATCGAAGCGCTGGCCAAGGATGACGTGCATTTCGAACAAGCCGAAGTGGTGGCGCTGGATGTTGGCGCCCGGACGGTGACACTGCGTCCGAACGAACGGCCCGGTTCGCCCTGCTACAAGAAAACCTATGACAAGCTGGTGATCGCGCTGGGTGCCCGGCTGGCCTATGATGAAATCGAGGGCTTTGCCGACTATGGGCATACGGTTTCCGATGCCTGGCACGCCAACCGGCTGATCGACTACCTGAAGAACGACTACAAGGGCGGGCATATCGCCATCGGCTCTGCCCGGTTTGAACAGGGTGCGCGTGGACGCCCGGACTGGCTGCCCACGGCGCTGGCCGCATGTGAAGGTCCGCCGGTGGAACTTGCCTTGTCGCTGGCCCACTGGCTGGAAACCAATGACAAGGGTGGGGCCAAGAACATCACCTTATTCACCCCCGCCGAATTGATTGCCGAGGACGCCGGCGAAAAGGTTGTGCATCAGTTGCTGGAGGCGGCCGGGCAAATGGGCTTTGGCTACATGAACAACACCAAGGACATCGTCCGCATCACCAAGACCGGGATCGAATTCGCCAACGGCGAGGCGCTGGAAACAGAACTGAACATCGTTTTCCCGAACTGGAAACCGCACGGCTTTCTGCGCGGGTTGCCGATTTCCGACGAGGTCGGGTTCATCGTTACCGGTATGGACATGCGCAACCCCGACTACCCGGATGTGTTTGCCTGCGGTGACGCGGCGGCGCTGACGGTGCCCAAACTGGGGGCCATCGGTCACCAGGAAACCGACGTGGTCGGCCGCCAGATCGCCAAGGATGTTGGCCGTATGGCCCCGGCCGAAGCCGACAAGGGCTGGTCGCCCGAGGTGCTGTGCATCGGTGACATGGGTGGTGGCAAGGCGTTCTATATTCACGCCGATTCCTGGTTCGGTGGCAAAATTCAGGAATTGCGGATGGGCCGCCTGCCCTATGCCCAGAAGGTTGCCTACAAGGAAATGTTCTTTCGCAAACATGGCCGGGTGCCCAACTGGGGGCTGCCCTTTGCCAAGTGGACCGCGGAACAGATCGCGGTTTGATCCCAAGGTTGGCGCGGATGCTCAGGTCCGCGCCACCTGCGCGCCGCGGGTCATCGACAGGACCAGCGCCGCGACTTCGTCCCGCAGGTGATCCAGCGGGACGCCGACGAATTTCCCCTGCAATGCCAGTTGAACCACCCCGTGCACAGCGGCAAAGGTTGTTCGTGCCCGAAGCGTGAGGGCGGTCTTGTCCAGATCGGGGCGCAATTGCCGGAGCGGGGGAATGATCACCTCGATCAGGACGGCGTGGTCGCGTTTGTGCCAATCGGGAATCTCGCGCCCTTCGGGCAGGCGGTGTTCGAACAGCGCGATCCAGAGCCGCCGGTTTTCGCAGGCAAAGCCGACATAAGCCGCGGCAAGCGCCTGCATCGTGTCGTCTGCCGTGTCCGCGGGCTCTGCTGCTGACAACAGTGTCTTTCCCAGCCGGGTCAGTGTGCGCGAATTGACGTGTAGCACCAGCATATCAAGGTCTTCTACCGCGTTGTATAGCGCGCCAAGGGCACACCCGGCCTCTGCCGTGATGTCGCGTGCCTTGAGCCCCGCCAGCCCCTTTTCCGCGATTTGCCGTTCTGCCGCCGCGATCAGGCGGTTGCGCAGGTCGGCACGCTTTTCTTCTCGATTGTTTTTCATCGGCCTTCCGATTGTTTCTTGAACGTTGTTCAGAAAGCTATTGAACGCTGTTCACGAATTCCTTACATAGGGTTCATGAACAACGTTCATAAACCAGGAGCCCAAGATGTTCAAGCTGATGACCACATTGATCCGAGGCCGCGCGACTGATGCGGCGGACCAGTTTACTGATGCCAACGCACTGACGATCCTGCGTCAGCAACTTCGCGATGCGGCGGATGGCGTCACCCGCGCCAAGCACTCTGTTGCGGTGGTGATGGCCTATGCCAGCCGCGAACGCAGCACGGCGGAACGTATTGCAGCACAGTTGGCTGACCTTGAATCCCGCGCGGTCGAAGCGCTGAAAAAAGACCGCGACGATCTTGCAATGGAAGCGGCGTCGGCCATTGCTAACCTGGAGGAAGAACAGGCGGCCACCGAAAAGGCGATGCTGCATTACGACACCGAAACCCGCCGTCTGCGCGAACAGTTGTCGCTGGCCGAACACCGCCTGCGGTCGCTGCAACGTGGCAAGCAGATCGCGGATGCGGCGCAGCGCACCCAGAAACTGCGCGGCACCATGCCCGACGGTGTCATCAACAGCTTGCGCGATGCCGAGGAAACGTTGGCCCGGCTGCAAGCGCGTCAGGCCCATGCCGAAAGCATCGAAACAGCGATGACCGAACTGAACAGCACCTCCAGCGCGCAGGCCACCAGCGACAAGTTGGCCGCCGCAGGTTGTGGTGCGCCCCTGCGCAGCGAAGCTGCGAACGTGATCGAACGGCTGCGCGCCCGCGTCGCCTGACCCCGTATTGCCAAACTGACCCAATCCCGAACAAAGGACCAAGACCATGAACACCTATACCCCCAAAGTATCGTCCGCCTGGAACATCTTTACCTATGCCAATTTCATCATCGCGGCGCTGATGATGGCCGGCGGGATCTATTCGCTTGAAGCCAGCTTTTCGGCCAAAGGCTACTATGCGATGGCGGCGCTGATGCTGGTCTATTCCACCGCGTCGATCACCAAGGCCCTGCGCGACAAGGAAGAATCGGACCGAATTTACAACAAGCTGGAAGACGCCAAGACCGAACGGATGCTGGCCGAAGTGTCGACCAAGGACGACTACTACTGATCCGGGTTGACGACCCCTTAACCGCGCGGGCGACGATTGCCCGCGCGACCGTTCCCTGAAAGGATTGCCGCCATGACCCGCGTTTTCAGTTTCCTTCTTCATTCCGTATTCGGCCTGCTGGTTCTGGCCGGGGCCGCGTGGTCGGCCACCGCGATCTGGCTGCACATGGAAGGGATGTTGCGCATCCTGGCACTGGCCGGTCTGACGGTCGCCGTGGTCGGCGCGGCGCTGGCACGGCGGCGGTCGCGCTGGATGGGATGGGCAGTGTTCGGTGTTGTAGTGCTGACCGTAGGCGGCTGGTATCAGACCATCACACCCAGCCAGAGCCGCGACTGGGCGGTGGACGTGGCGCGCGGGGTCAAGGCGCAGGTCGATGGCGACCGCGTGACGCTGCGCGATCTGCGGGATTTCGACTGGCGCTCGGAAACCGAGGCAGAGCCGCGCTGGATCAGCCGTGACTTCGACCTGACCAAGTTGCAAAGCCTGGACATGCTGACCTCGGTCTGGGCCAACCCGGATATCGCGCACCTGTTGGTCAGCTTTGGCTTTGAAGATGGCGAACAGGTTGTTTTCTCGGTCGAAATCCGACGCGAGGCGGGTGAGAGCTTTAACGAGATCGGCGGGTTCTTCCGGCAGTTCGAACTGGTCCTGATCGGCGCGACGGAAGACGATATCGTCAAGCTGCGCACCAATTTTCGCAAGGAGGATGTCAGCCTTTACCCCGTGCGCCTTTCGCCCGAACAGATGCGCGAGATGTTCATGGCTTACGTCGAACTGGCACAGGATCTGGACCGCGACCCGGCGTTTTACAACACGCTGACGGCCAATTGCACAACGGTGGTTTACCAGCTGGCGAAGGTGTTGAAATCCGACCTGCCGCTGGACCGGGAACTGGTGCTGTCGGGGCGTCTGCCGGAATACCTGAATCAGTTCGGGGTGATGGACGATGGCGACGCGATCCGCGACCGCAAGATTGCGGGGATTTCAGAGCGCGCGCAGGGCTGGAAACCGGGGCAGGACTTTTCTGCGGTGATCCGGGGGCGCTGAGAAAAGTGTTTTATATCAACAAGTCGCGGGTGTTCTGACCGTCAGGGTGCCAGCTTTGCGACTTTCATCCGGTTGTAGAACGGAAGGGTTTCTTCCAGCAGGGGCAGAAGGGCAGCGTCAAGCTTTGGCAGGGGGCCTTCGGGACCGGCGAACCCGGTGCTGGCATGGACAGATCTGTACCAATGCGGGGCCCAGACACCGTCGGCCGGATGGCCCCCGGCGGGCCAGTTCAGCATCGCGGGATCGAAGGGCAGGCCAATGGCAGCACAGAGTTTACCCAGCATCTTTGCCGGGTCGTCACGGATGTCGGCACTGTCGATCACGACCGGGGATTGCCCCAGCGACAGGCAGTGATCGTAGAGTTCCGCCTGCAGGCGAAAGCCCACGTCATCGGCGGTCAAATCCTTGTAACCTTTTGCAAAACTGGCGATCACACGGGCCGGGTGACGGATCAGGAAGACGTTCACGCAGTCGGCCATGAACCCGCGCGGAATCCCGGGGATCATGTGCTGGCACATGTGCTTGTGATAGGCGTGGCGGCCTTCGGGCAGGGGGGCAAGAAGCTGTGCCGCGACGTCCTCTGGCCCGTCCTGACGGCTTTCCAGGACCTTTGCCCGCATTGGATGAGTCAATCCGGTCAGGCGCAGGTAGGGGCCATAGAACGGCTCGTCGATCACGGTGAAATCGGGCCGGTTTCCAAAGGCATACATCAGAGCCGTCGAAAGGTTGCGCGGGCCGGACCACATGGCGATTTTCATCGGGCACATCCTATGCACAAACCATGCACATCGCATGCATACGCGCTATGCATGGACCAGCGCCTTGTAGAGCTGCCGGATGTGTTCGGTCAGCGGCCCCATCTGGCCTGTGCCGATCTGACGGCCGTCGATTTCACCCACCGGGGTCTGTGCGCCGAAGGTGCCGGTCAGGAACGCCTCGTCCGCGCCGTAGGTGTCGACCAGCGAGAAGTTGCGTTCATAGACCGGAATGCCGTTGGCGCGGCAGATGTCGATCACCTTTTGCCGGGTGATCCCGTTCATGCAGTAGTCACCGGTGCTGGTCCAGACCGCCCCCTTGCGAACGATGAAAAAGTTGCAGGCGTTGGTGGTGTTCACAAAGCCATGCAGGTCCAGCATCAGCGCCTCGTCCGCGCCGGCCTTTTCGGCAGCGATGCAGGCCAGGATGCAGTTCAGTTTCGAATGGCTGTTGAGCTTGGGGTCCTGCGTCATCGGCAGGCCACGGATATGCGGCACGGTGGCCAGCCGGATCGGGCGCGGGATCGAGGGTTTGGAATGTTCCATGATGATCGCCACGGTCGGCCCCTGCCGTGACAACGCCGGGTGCTGGAACGGGCGCGATTTCACCCCGCGCGTGATCATCAGCCGGGCGTGGGCGTCGTGATCCATGCCGTTGGCAATCCGGGTTTCTTCCAGCGCGGCGATGACCTGTTCGCGGGTCATCTGCGGATCGAGGTCGATGGCTTTCAGCGCTTCGAACAACCGGTCCATGTGGTCATCAAGGAACGACCAGCGCCCGTGATAAAGCCGCAGCCCTTCCCACACGCCGTCGCCCAGCATGAAGCCCGAGTCGAAAACGCTGACCGTCGCCTCTGCCCGGGGCTTCAGCGTGCCGTTGATCCAGATAAGGACGGTTGCGTTGCGCGCGTCCTCGGTGGCCTGATGGGTGGTGATCTTGTCCATGGACGTCACGCTATCAGGTCGCGCGGAACTGCCAAGGGGTCACGCGCGCTCACCAAGCGGTGAAATTGCGTTGCAGGTGATTGTCTGGGCAGGGCGATGGGCGCAGCGTGGGGCAAGAAAAGGAGATTTGCCATGAAACGCGCCCTGATCCTGAGCCTGCTGATCGTGATCGGCCTGTTTGCCCGCAGCCACGAGGCGGAGGCAGGGGAAACCCGTGATATCGTTGTGGCCGGCGGATGTTTCTGGTGCGTCGAATCCGATTTCGAATCCGTGCGCGGGGTGAAAGAGGTGATCTCGGGCTATACCGGCGGGCGCGGTCAGAACCCGACCTACAAGCAGGTGTCGCGCGGCGGCACCGGGCATTACGAGGCGGTGCGGATCATCTATGACAGTGGCGTGGTGACGCGCGACCAGCTGTATGACATGTTCTTCCGCTCGGTCGATCCGACGGATGCGGGCGGGCAGTTCTGCGACCGGGGCGACAGTTACCGCACCGCGATCTTTGCCGATGGCGATGCGGAACGGCAGGCGGCAGAGGCGGCCAAGGCCCGCGCGCAGGCGGCGCTGGGGCGCCAGATCGTAACGCCGGTTCTGACGGCCGGGACGTTCTGGCCGGCCGAGGACTATCACCAGGATTACTACAAGGGCACCAGCCGGGTGATCACGCGGTTCGGCGTGATCCGGCAGAACGACGCCTACAAGCGCTATCGTGAAGGCTGCGGGCGCGACCAGCGGGTCAGGCAGCTGTGGGGATCGGCGGCGGCGTTCGCGCACTGATCGGGGGCGTGTCAGCCGCCGCGCATTTCGTGCACCTCTTTCAGGTCGGGGATCACGTCGGCGGTGCCTTGCCGGGTGACCATCAGCGCCGCCGCCGTCGTGGCCAGTGACAGCGCCTGTTCCATCGGCATGCCCCGGTCCAGCCCGGCGACAAGATAGCCGGTGAACGTGTCGCCCGCGCCGGTGGTGTCGACCGGCGTGACGGGCAGCGCGGGCACGTCCAGCGCCTGACCGGTGTCGGTGTTGATCCAGCGCGCGCCTTTCGCGCCCAGCGTCACCACGATATCGCGGACCGGCAGGGTTTCGACGTTTTGCCCGGTGGCCTTGGCCAGTTGCGCGGCCTCGACTTCGTTCAGGATGAGCAGGTCCAGCAGGGGCAGGACGGCGGACACGGCATCAGAGTCGAAAGGAGCGGCGGCATAGGCCACGCGCATCCCCTTGGCCGAGGCGATCCGGGCCCCGTCGCGCTGGGCGTTGGTTTCGTTCTGGAACAGGAACGTGTCAGATTCGGTCGCGGCGGCCATGGCCTGGCTCAACAGGTCGGCGGGGATGGCGTGGTTGGCGCCGGGGGCCAGCACGATGCTGTTTTCGCCCGCCGCATCCAGCATGACGATCGCATGGCCGGTGGGGTCGGGCACGGTGGCGATCCGGGTGGTGTCGACGCCGTATTCCGTCAGCCGCTCAACCGCCCATTTGCCGTCGGACCCGACCGCGCCGATATGCACGACATGGGCTGCCGCCCGGGCCGCGGCGACGGACATGTTGGTGCCCTTGCCGCCCAGGCCGCGCCAGTGGTCCGTTGCGGCCAGCGTTTCGCCCGGCCCCGGGAAATGCGGCAGGCGATAGAACAGGTCGGCGTTGATCGAACCGAGGTTGTAGATGGTCATGGCGGGCCTCCTTGCCGGCGGATGGTGGGGCCAAACCCCGTCCACCGCAAGGGGCCGACGCGCGGCCTAGCCGACCTTGCAGGCCGCCAGCACCGCCATGTTCAGGATGTCGTTCGCCGTCATGTTCGCCGAACAGATCTGGATCGACTTGTCGACCCCGGCCAGGATCGGGCCGATCACCGTGGCGCCCGCCATTTCCTGCATCAGCTTGACCGAGATCGAGGCCGAATGCCGCGCCGGAACCACAAGGATGTTGGCCGGGCCGGACAGGCGCTGGAACGGATAGGTTTCCTGCACCTTGGCGTTCAACGCCACGTCGACGGTCATTTCGCCTTCGTATTCGAAATCGACGCCGCGCTTGTCCAGAACCAGCGGCGCGATGTGCATCTTTTCGGCGCGTTCCGACACCGGGTAGCCGAAGGTCGAGAACGACACGAAGGCGACGCGCGGTTCCAGCCCAAGGTGACGGGCCACCTTGGCGGCGCGTTCGGCGATGTCGGCCAGGTCGTTTTCATCGGGCCATTCGTGTACCAGCGTGTCGGCGATCAGGACGATCTTGCCCTTGTGCAGGATCGCGGTCACGCCGGCCGCACCGTGATGGGCATCGGCGTCGAAGACGTGGTTGATCAGTTCCATCACATGGGCGGATTTGCGGGTGGCCCCGGTGACCAGCCCGTCGCCATGACCATGCGCCAGCATGAGCGAGGCAAAGACATGCCGGTCGCGGGCGGCAAGGCGGTGCACGTCCTGGCGGTCAAGGCCCTTGCGTTGCAGGCGCTGGTACAGGAAATCCTTGTAGGTTTGCAGATGCCGGGTGTTGGCGGCGTTCACCACCTCCAACTCGCGCACGGCGTCTTCCATGCCGGCGGCGGTCAGTTTTTCACGCACGTCGGATTCGCGGCCCACGACCAGCGCCTTGCCCAGCCCGTTGCGCTGGTACATGACGGCGGCGCGCAACACGCGCGGATCGTCGCCTTCGGCAAAGATCATCCGGGCCTGCGCCTGACGCGCGCGGTTGTTGATCGACCGCAGCATCGGGGCGGTGGAATCCATCCGGCCCCTGAGCGTTTCCTCATACGCTTCCATGTCGATGATCGGACGCCGCGCGGCGCCGGTGTCCATGCCTGCCTTGGCGACTGCGGGCGGGATACGGTGGATCAGGCGCGGATCGAATGGCGTGGGGATGATGTAATCGCGGCCAAAGGACAGCTGCTTGCCATAGGCAAGGCCGACCTCATCTGGCACGTCTTCGCGCGCGATGGCGGCAAGCGCTTCGGCGCAGGCGATCTTCATCTGGTCGTTGATGGCGCGGGCGTGGATGTCCAGCGCGCCGCGGAACAGGTAGGGGAAACCCAGCACGTTGTTGACCTGGTTGGGATAGTCCGACCGGCCGGTGGCGACGATGGCGTCAGGGCGTACCTCGTGCGCCTCTTCCGGGGTGATTTCCGGGTCGGGGTTGGCCATGGCGAAGATGACCGGGTTTTCGGCCATGCTGGCCACCATGTCTTGCGTGACGGCGCCCTTGGCCGACACGCCCAGGAACACGTCGGCGCCTTCCATCGCTTCGTCCAGCGTGCGCAGGTCGGTTTTCACCGCGTGGGCCGATTTCCACTGGTTCATGCCTTCGGTCCGGCCCTGATAGATCACGCCCTTGGTGTCGCACATGATGCAGTTGTCATGGCGCGCGCCCATGGCCTTGATCAGTTCCAGGCAGGCGATCCCGGCGGCGCCCGCGCCGTTCAGGACGATCTTGCAGTCCTCGATCTTCTTGCCCGACAGGTGCAGCGCGTTGATCAGGCCCGCCGCGCAGATCACGGCGGTGCCGTGCTGATCGTCGTGAAAGACCGGGATGTCCATCTGCTCTTTCAGAGCCTGTTCGATGATGAAGCACTCGGGCGCCTTGATGTCTTCGAGGTTGATGCCGCCGAAGGTCGGGCCCATCAGCTTGACCGCCTTGATGAATTCGTCGGGATCCTCGGTATCGAGTTCGATGTCGATCGAGTTCACGTCGGCGAAACGCTTGAACAGCACCGACTTGCCTTCCATCACCGGCTTGCCGCCAAGCGCGCCAAGGTTGCCAAGGCCCAGAACGGCGGTGCCGTTCGAGATCACCGCCACAAGGTTGCCCTTGTTGGTGTAATCATAGGCCAGCTCGGGGTTGGCCGCGATTTCCTCGCACGGGACGGCGACGCCGGGGGAATAGGCCAGCGACAGGTCGCGCTGGGTGGTCATCGGCACGGTTGCCTGTACCTCCCACTTGCCCGGGGTCGGTTCAAGGTGGAATTGCAGGGCTTCTTCGCGGGTGAACTTGAGCTTGGCCATCGGTCGTCCGTTCGTCTTCTTGCGTCTTTGCCGCTGCATACCTCAAAGCGCCGGGAAAGAAACAGGCCAAATCGCACGATCTGCGCGCAATTTTATTTCGCGAAGTAGAAATAAAATTTCTCCTGACTGCCGATTTTCGGTGTTTTCTGCCGCTACGTGTGCCGCGTGGGGCCGGGTAAAAAGCTGGGGATAACTTGGCCGACTCGCTTTCGGTCAGGGGGGCACCGCGATATTTTGTGGAAATATTGCTGAATACCCCCCGCATCTGGTGGGGGCTGACCCCAAGGACCCATGTCCCATGACGCCGATGATGGAACAGTACCTGGAAATCAAGGCGCATCATCCCAATGCGCTGCTGTTCTATCGGATGGGCGATTTCTATGAGATGTTTTTCGACGACGCGGCGGCGGCGGCAGAGGCGCTGGACATTGCGCTGACCAAGCGGGGCAAGCACGAGGGCGACGATATCCCGATGTGCGGCGTGCCGGTTCATGCTGCCGAGGGGTACCTGCTGACGCTGATCCGCAAGGGGTTTCGCGTCGCGGTTTGCGAACAGCTGGAAAGCCCGGCCGAGGCGAAGAAACGCGGGTCGAAATCGGTGGTGCGGCGCGACGTGGTGCGGCTGGTCACCCCCGGCACGCTGACCGAGGACAGCCTGCTGGAAGCGCGGCGGCACAATTACCTTGTCGCCGTCGCGCAGGTTCGGGACGCCTGGGCACTGGCCTGGGCCGATATCTCGACCGGGGCGTTCCAGGTGATGTCGCTGGCGCAGGCACGGATCGGCGCGGAGCTGGCGCGGCTGGCCCCGGCCGAGGTTCTGGTGACCGAAACGGTCGATGAACAGGTCGGCGCGGTCTGCGAGGATATGGGCGTGACGCCGACGGTTCTGGGCCGGGCCAGTTTCGACAGCACCGCGGCCGAGGGGCGGATTTGCGCGCTGTTCGGGGTGCAGACGCTGGAAGCCTTCGCGCAGTTTTCACGGGCCGAGGTGTCGGCCATGGGCGCGCTGGTCGATTACCTGGACATCACGCAAAAGGGCAAGCTGCCGCTGTTGCAGCCGCCACGGCAGGACCATGCCTCGCGGCTGTTGCAGATCGACGCGGCGACCCGGCGGAACCTGGAACTGACCCACAGCTTGCAGGGCGGGCGCGCGGGATCGCTGTTGTCGGTCATCGACCGGACGGTGACGGCGGCGGGCGCGCGGCTGCTGGAACGGCGGTTGTCGTCGCCATCGCGGGACCTGGGGCTGATCCGGGCGCGGCACGACGCGGTGGACTGGGCGTTGCAGGCGCCGGCGGTTCTGCGCGAAGCGCTGCGCAAGGTGCCCGACCTGGATCGCGCGCTGTCGCGGCTGGGGCTGGATCGCGGCGGGCCGCGCGACCTGACGGCGCTGCGCAACGGGCTGGACCAGGCCGAGGTTCTGGCAGGATCGCTGGGGCCGGACTTGCCCGACCTGTTGGGTCAGGCGGGGCAGGCGTTGCGCGGTCACGAAAACCTGCTGGCCTTGCTGGATCAGGCGCTGGTGGCAGAGCCGCCGCTGCTGGTGCGGGACGGGGGGTTTGTCGCCCCGGGCTTTGACGCGGAACTGGACGAGATGCGCCAGCTGCGCGACGAGGGGCGCGGGGTGATTGCCCGGATGCAGGCCGACTATGTTGCGCAGACCGGGGTGCAAAGCCTGAAGATCAAGCACAACAACGTGCTGGGTTATTTCATCGAAACCACCGCGACCCACGCCGAAAAGATGATGTCGCCGCCGCTGTCAGAGGTGTTCATCCACCGCCAGACCACCGCCAACCAGGTCCGGTTCACCACGGTCGAGCTGTCCGAGATGGAAACCAGGATCCTGAACGCCGGGGGCCGGGCGATCGAGATCGAGAAGCGGATTTTCGAAGAACTGCGGCAAGCGGTGCTGGCGGTTGCCCCGGCGCTGTCGCAGACCGCGCTGGCGCTGGCGGAATTTGACCTGGCCCTGGCCCTGGCCGACCTGGCGCGCGGGCAGGACTGGTGCCGGCCCAGGGTCGACGACAGCCGCGCCTTTGACATCCAGGGCGGGCGGCACCCGGTGGTCGAGGCTGCGCTGGCCAAGCAGGGCGTGCCGTTCATCGCCAATGACTGTGCGTTGAACGGTGACGGCGACGCGGCGGCGATCCAGTTGCTGACCGGGCCGAACATGGCGGGGAAATCGACCTTCCTGCGGCAGAACGCGCTGATCGCCGTGCTGGCGCAGATGGGCAGTTTCGTGCCCGCCAAGGCAGCGCATATCGGCGTGGTCAGCCAGATTTTCAGCCGTGTCGGCGCGTCCGACGACCTTGCGCGCGGGCGGTCGACCTTCATGGTGGAAATGGTGGAAACCGCCGCCATCCTGAACCAGGCCGACAGTCATGCGCTGGTGATCCTTGATGAGATCGGGCGCGGCACGGCAACGTGGGACGGGCTGTCGATTGCCTGGGCGACGCTGGAACACCTGCACGATGTGAACCGGGTGCGCGGGCTGTTCGCAACGCATTACCACGAGCTGACGCAGCTGGCGGGCAAGCTGCCGGGGGTTGGCAATTCCACCGTCGCGGTGCGCGAATGGGAAGGCGACGTGATCTTCCTGCACGAGGTGCGGCCGGGCGCGGCGGACCGGTCCTATGGTGTGCAGGTGGCGCAGCTGGCGGGGCTGCCGCAGGCGGTGATCGCACGGGCGCGCACGGTTCTGGACGCGCTGGAAAAGGGCGACCGCGACCGCACCAGCCCCAAGGCGCTGATCGACGATCTGCCGCTGTTTGCCGCCGCGCCGCCACCCGTCGCCAGCCCGGCCAGGGCCAAACCTTCGGAGGTCGAGGCACGGCTGGACGACCTGCACCCCGACGAGATGACCCCGCGCGAGGCGTTGCAGGCGCTGTACGATCTGAAGGCGCTGAAATCCGGGTGACCTGCCCTAGCGGCGGGCATTCCACGACGCCGAGGCGTGCTTGCGGGTATAAAATTCGCCCATCAGCCCGATCATCAGGAAGGCGATGCTGACGTAGATCGGGTATTCCAGCGACGAATTGCGCGGTGCGTAGTTCAGGAAGGCATAGCCGCGCGACTGGTCGATGATGTGGAACAGCGGGTTCCAGTCAAAGATCACCAGCGTAAAGCCCGACAACTTGTTGGCGACGAACATCTTGCCCGAGGCAATCATGTTGGCCCGGGAATAGACCGTCGACACGATCTGCACCGGGGTCGGGAACCAAGGCTTCGCGGCAAGGAAGATCATGCCGATCGAGGCGCCGGAAAACCACGCCAGAAGGACCATCAGCAAACAGCCGACGGGGTCGTGAATTTCGCTCATCACGCCGGGGTTGAAGCCCACGTCATAGACGAACAGCACCACCAGCAGCGACAGCAACTGGATGTAAAGTGCCGAAAGCATGGCCGCGGCGATGGCGATCACCGTGTTCATCGGCGCGTGCTGCATCATCGGGCTGGCCGGCCCTTCGGACCCGATGACCGCGCTCATGGTCTTGGCATAGGTCATGTACAGGAAAACACCGGTCATGATGTAGACCATGAAATCCCCGCGCAGTGCACTGCCGCGCATACCAAGGATGGCGAACATGAAATAGAAGGCGAGCACGAAAATCGCCGTCTGCAACATGTTCATCAGGATCGCCATGAAGGCGTTGCCATGGGTCTTGCGAACAGAACGAACAGCGTTGTGATAGATCAGCTCAGAGATATAAAGCGCTGAACCAAGGTGCGATCTGCGTTGTGTTTGTTGAAACATGGTCTCACTGCTCGGACGAGGCTGCGAAAAGGTGCCGGATTTCTTGCCGTTCCGATCGGTTCACAGCATAAGGTGCGGTATCTTGCTAATCAATGAATCTGGCAATTCATAGGCGAAGGAACGAAATTTTGAATTACGAAAAACTGATCGAGGTGATCCGCACGCTGGCACTGGAGGCGGGTGACAAGATCATGGAGATCTACAACGCCGACGATTTTGACGTGAAGGTCAAATCCGACAGCAGCCCGGTGACCGAAGCAGACGAAGCGGCAGATGCGCTGATCTCGGCCGGATTGCGGGCAGCGTTTCCCGATGTTGCGCTGGTGACAGAGGAACAGTCGGCCAGCCACGACATCACAGCAAAGACGTTCCTGATCGTCGATCCGCTGGACGGGACCAAGGAATTCATCAAGCGCCGCGGCGATTTCACCGTGAACATCGCGCTGGTCGAAGACGGCGTTCCGACGCGCGGAGTGGTCTATGCCCCGGCCAAGGAACGCATGTTCTATACCCTTGCCGATGGCAGCACGGTGGAAGAGGAAGGCCCGTTCAGCAAGGTCGCCGCTGGCACGACCAAGCCGATCCGCGTGTCGAGCCCCGACAACGGCGCGCTGATGGTGGTCGCGTCGAAGTCGCACCGCGATCAGGCCACCGACGACTATATCGGCAAGTATGCCGTCAAGGACATGCGCAGCGCCGGGTCGTCGCTGAAGTTCTGCCTGGTTGCGACGGGCGAGGCTGATATCTATCCCCGCGTCGGACGCACGATGGAGTGGGACACCGCTGCAGGCCATGCCGTGTTGACCGGCGCAGGCGGCGACGTGGTGCGGTTCGACGATCATTCGCCGCTGGTCTATGGCAAGGACGGTTTCGCCAACCCGTTCTTCATCGCCTACGCCCCGGGTGTCGCGCTGAAAGACGCCTGAGCCATGAGCCTGCCCGCGGTCAGTGTCGTCATCGTCAGCCGACACCGGCCGCAGGCCTTGCTGCGCTGCCTGACCGGGGTGGCGCAGCTTGACTATGCCCCGCTTGAGGTGGTCGTGGTCGGCTGCCCGCAAGCGGAGCGGACCGTGGCAACACGGCCGGACGCCGGGCAGATCAAGGTGGTTCCCTATGACACCGCCAACATCTCGGCCGCGCGCAACCTTGGGGTTGCTCATGCGGCGGGGGAAATCGTGGCGTTTCTGGATGATGACGCGGTGCCGGAACCGCTGTGGCTGCGCCACCTTGTGCAGCCCTTTGCGCAGCCTGACGTGGTGGCCGCCGGTGGCACGGTCTTGGGGCGCAACGGGATCAGCCTGCAATGGGGGTCGTCCAGCGTGGACGCCAGCGGAGAAAGCCACCCGCTGTCGCTGGACAGCGATGCGCCGGTGGCGCTGTCGCCGGTTCAGGGGCGCGCGATCCGGACCGAAGGCACCAACATGGCGTTTCGCCGCGAAGTGCTGGCCGATATCGGCGGGTTCGACCCGGCGTTTCACTATTTCCTGGATGAAACCGATCTGAACATGCGGATCGCGGCGCAGGGACACGAAGTGGCGCATGTGCCGCTGGCGGTTGTCCACCACGGCTTTGCCGCAAGCGCGCTGCGCCTGCCGGACCGCGCGCCGCGCGACCTGTTCGAGATCGGGGCGTCGAAGGCGGTGTTCCTGCGCAAGCATTGCCCGAAATCGCTGCAACCGGCTGCGTGGAAACGGTTCGAGAAAGAGCAGCGCTTGCGGTGCCTGCGTCACATGCAGACGGGGGCGCTGACTCCGGATGACGTGGTGCGCCTGATGCGGCGGCTGCGCGCGGGGTATGTCGAAGGGCAGGGGCGCAGGCTTGACCGCCTGCCGCCCATTCCCCGCGCTGCCCACGGGTTCCGCCCGTTTCAGGCCGCGCCCGATGCGCCCCGGTTCATCCTGTCGGGCTGGGCGTGGCACCGTCGGGCGCTGGCAGCGCGGGCCGCCAGCCTTGTAGGCAGCGGAGCGATCGTGTCGGTCTACCGGTTTTCGCCCTCGGCGCTGTTCCATCACGTCCGGTTCCGGTCGGCGGGATACTGGGAACAGGCGGGCGGGCTGTTTGGCCGTTCGGTACGGACCGGGCGGCTGTTCCGTGCGGTTCGGCTGAAAACCCGCGTTCGGCAAGAGGCGGCGCGGGTCGCGCCGGTGCGTGGCGCGGACAGCGGGGTGTGACCGCTTCGGCGCTGGCGCGGAGCGTGCGGCGGGGGTAGCGTGATGCCATGACCGACCCCGTGACCCGCTTGCTGGACTTGACCCGCCTGACCCGCAGGGCCGGGCGCGTGCTGACCGGTGTGGACCGGGTCGAATACGCCTATTTGGACGAATTGCTGGCACGAGCGGACCCGGTGTTCGGACTGGTGCGCAGTGCCTTTGGCTTCATCCTGCTGGATCGCGTGGCGATGGCCGATTTTCGCAACAGGCTGGAGCGCGGCCATTGGGGCAAGCGCGACTGGTTCGCCCGGTTCAAGCCGGGGATGGACCAGACCCGCCTTCGGGCCGAGGCGGATTTGCGTCGGATGTGCCTGGATCGGTGCCACCCGGGCAGGCTGGGCCGGATGCTGGCGCGGCACCTGCCGGATGGCGTGCATTACCTGAACGTCGGGCACAGCAACTTTTCCGACCGGGTGATCGCCGGTTTGCGCGGGATCAGGGGGGTGCGGATCGCGGTGCTGGTGCATGACACGATCCCGCTGGATTATCCAGAATTCCAGCGCCCCAAGGTGCCTGCACGCTTTGGCGGGTTCCTGCGCAGGGTCGGGCGGGCCGCCGATCTGGTGATCTGCAATTCGGTGCAGACGCGGGACGATGTTCTGCGCCATCTGGCAGAGGAGGAGCGCCAGCCAGAGTGCGTTGTCGCGCACCTGGGGGTGACGGTGCCAGAGGTTGGCACCGCACCGAACGGACCGTGGAACAGATCCTATTTCGTGGCTTTGGGCACGATCGAGCCGCGCAAGAACCACGCGCTTTTGCTGGATGTCTGGGATGGGTTCGCGGGTGATCCGGACGCCCCCGACCTGCTGATCCTTGGCAATCGCGGCTGGCGCAACGAGGCGGTTCTGGACCGGCTGGACACGGCGCCGCCGGGGGTGCACGAATTGGGCGGGTTGCCAGATGATCAGGTTTTCGCGCTGCTGCAGGGCGCTGCCGGGTTGCTGTTTCCCAGCCTTGCCGAAGGCTATGGCCTGCCACCGCTGGAGGCCGCCGCGCTGGGGGTGCCGGTGCTGTGCAACACCTTGCCCATCTACCAAGAGGTTCTGGGGGAATTGGTCGTTTACGCAGACGCGGCGGACCGCTATCTTTGGGCAACAAAAATCAAAGAGTTGGCGGAAGCAGATCGGGCAAGACAGGACGGCACGGGCAGGGCTGTTCCACGATTTGATCCCCCTTCGTGGGGCGATCATTTCAACACCGTCTTAAACCTGATCTGATAGCCGCCAGAGTGTGGGGCGTTTTCGCCCTTGGGGAAAGAGGCAGCTGATGGGGGTTTGGGACTCCTACCGATTGCGGTTGCAACGCAAGCGTTGGCGGATCCGGGCCTTTCGCAAAAGGCGCGAATTGCGTCCCGCTGTCGACCGTACCGGGCAGATCCGCAAATCCGATATCCTGCTGTTCGCCACCCTGCGGAATGAGGCGATGCGCCTGCCATGGTTCCTGAAATACTATCGTGACCTTGGGGTGAACCATTTCCTGATCGTCGACAACGACAGCACCGATCACGGGCTGGCGTATCTGAAGCGGCAAGAGGACGTTTCGGTCTGGCACACGCGGGCGAGCTATAAGCGGGCGCGGTTCGGCATGGACTGGATGAACTGGCTGTTGCGGAAATACGGCCATGATCATTGGTGCCTGACCGTCGACCCGGATGAATTGCTGGTGTTTCCGTTCTGCGATACCCGCCCGATCCGGGCCCTGACGGATTGGCTGGACGCGTCTTCGCTGCGGTCGTTTTCGGCGATGCTGCTGGACATGTACCCCAAGGGGCGGATCGACCGGCAGCCCTATGACCCCGGCCAGAACCCGTTGGAAGTGGCGAACTGGTTCGACGCCGGGAATTACCGGATCAGCCGCAACGCGCTGTATGGGAACCTGTGGATCCAGGGCGGTCCGCGCGAACGGGCGTTTTTCACCGATCAGCCCGAACGCGCGCCGGCGCTGAACAAGATCCCGCTGGTGCGGTGGGACCGGAAATACACCTATGTCAGTTCGACCCACACGCTGCTGCCGCGTGGGTTGAACCTGACCTATGACGAATACGGGGGAGAAAAGGCCTCTGGCATGTTGCTGCATACCAAGTTCCTGCACAGCTTTTCCGACAAGGCCGAGGAAGAGCTGGAGCGCAAGCAGCATTATGGCGCGTCCAAGGAATACATCGCCTATGCCGGCGGGCTGAAGGAAAACCCCGACCTGTGGTGCAAGTGGTCCGAGCAATACATCAACTGGCGCCAGCTTGAGATCCTGGGGCTGATGTCCAAGGGGAACTGGGCATGACCGCGCCGCTGGGGATCGTGATGCTGGTGCACACCGCGCTGAACCGCGCGGGGCAGGTGGCGCGGCACTGGGCCCGCGCGGGTTGCCCGGTGGTGATCCACGTTGATCGCAACGTGCCGCGCGCCGCCTATCAGAATTTCGTCCGGTCGCTGTCTGACACCCCGCATATCGAATTTTCCCGGCGGCATCGCTGCGAATGGGGCACCTGGGGGATCGTGGCGGCAACGCAGGACGCGGCGGAACAGGTGCTGCGGCGCTATCCCGAGGTGCGGCATGTCTACCTGACCTCGGGGTCTTGCCTGCCGCTGCGCCCGGTGCAGGACCTGATCGACTATCTTGCCGCGCGCCCGCGCACCGATTTCATCGAAAGCGCGACAACGGCGGATGTGCCGTGGACGGTTGGCGGACTGGATGCCGAACGGTTCACCCTGCGGTTCCCGTTTTCGTGGCGCAAGCACCGCGCCCTGTTTGACGGCTATGTCAGGCTGCAACGGCGGTTGGGGGTGAAGCGGCGGGTGCCCAAGGGGCTGGTGCCGCACATGGGCAGCCAGTGGTGGTGCCTGACGCGGCAGACCCTGACGGCGATTCTGGAAAACCCCGATCGTGTCGGGATCGACCGGTATTTCCGCAAGGTCTGGATCCCCGACGAAAGCTATTTCCAGACGCTGGCGCGGCAGTGGTCGACCCATATCGAAAGCCGGTCGCTGA
The DNA here is from genome assembly GCF_035818635.1 of Mesobacterium hydrothermale. NCBI lineage: Bacteria > Pseudomonadati > Pseudomonadota > Alphaproteobacteria > Rhodobacterales > Roseobacteraceae > Mesobacterium > Mesobacterium hydrothermale. The sequence goes on from NZ_JAYLLH010000005.1 coordinate 47,518, forward strand.
CCCTGTCGAAGTTCGATTTCCAGGGCAAGCCGCACATCTTCTATGATGACCACATGCAGTTGCTGCGGCGGTCTGACTGTTTTGTAGCGCGCAAGATCTGGCCCCATGCCGAGGGGCTGTACCGGGCGTTCCTGACCGATGCGGCGGGGGCGATGAAGCGGACCGAACCCAACCCCGGCAAGATCGACCGGTTGTTTGCCAAGGCGGTAGAGCGGCGCACGCAGGGGCGGCCCGGACTGTATTCGCAAAGCCGGTTCCCCAAGATCGCGGATCGCGGTCTGACCGCCGCACGCTATTCGGTGTTCCAGGGTTTTGACGAATTGTTCCACGATTTCCGGCCGTGGCTGGAACAGGTCAGCGGCGCGCGGGTGCATGGCCACCTGTTTGCCCCCGACCGGGTGCAATTCGCCGAGGATGCGCCGTTCATGAAAGGCGCGCTCAGCGATGCGGCCACGTTGCGCGATGCCAACCCGGCGGCGTTCTTGGCGAACCTGGTGTGGAACACGCGCGGTGAACGGCAGTGTTTCCAGCTGTCGCCGAAGGACCGGCAGGCGATTGCCCCGCGCATCGCCCGCGATCCGCAGGCCGAGGTTGCGGTGATTTCCGGGGCGTGGGCGGTGCCACTGTTCCGGGCCAACGGCAATTTCGCGGAAATCCGGGCCGAGGCGGCGCGGCTGCAGAAGGTGGAGACCAAGCTGCTGACTCTGTTGCGCACACCGCAGTGCAAGGCGCGGGTGCGGATCTGGACCATGGCGGAATTCGTCGAGGCACCGATGGAACCCTTGCAGGCGATTGTCGAGGACATAGGCCGCGTTCGCCGAATGACCGCCGCGCCGCGGATGGTGGATTTGCAGGGTTTCGGCCGGTTCCTGCAGAACCTGAAGAACCAGGGGATGCACCCCTATCTGACCGGCGATTTCCCGGTTGATCCGGCGCCCAGCCACAGCGACGCAGATGCGCCGAAACCCTACCTGGTGAAGAAATAGGTCCTGATGCGTGGTTCCTTCGACTATTTCGTGATCTTTGCGGAAATGCGCACCGGGTCGAATTTCCTGGAAAGCAATCTGAACGCGCTGGACGGCGTCACCTGTCATGGCGAGGCGTTCAACCCGCATTTCATCGGGTATCCGAACCGCGACGACCTGCTGGGCGTGACCCGCGAACAGCGCGACGACCGGCCCCGGCGGTTGCTGCGCGCAATCCGCAAAGAAGCCGAAGGGCTGAACGGGTTCCGGTTTTTCCACGACCACGATCCGCGGATCCTGCCCGACTTGCTGGAAGACCCGCGCTGCGCCAAGATCGTGCTGACGCGCAATCCGGCGGAAAGCTATGTCAGCTGGAAGATCGCGCAGGATACCGGGCAGTGGAAATTGACCAACGTGGCCAAGCGCAAGGACAGCCTGGCCGAATTCGATGCGGCAGAGTTCGAGGCACACCTGGCGCAGGTGCAGGAATTCCAGATCCTGGTGCAGCATGCGTTGCAGACCACCGGGCAGACGGCGTTCTATATCGGGTACGAGGATCTGAACGATCTTGACGTGATGAACGGCTTGGCCGGGTGGCTGGGCGTTGACGCGCGGCTGGAAGCGTTGAGCAAGACGCTGAAACGGCAAAACCCGGAGCCGCTCTCGGCAAAGGTCGCCAACTTTGCCCAGATGCAGGACAGCCTTGCGCGGCTGGACCGGTTCAACCTGACCCGTACACCGAATTTCGAACCGCGCCGCGGGCCTGTGGTGCCGACCTATCTTGCCGGGGCGAAGACGCCGCTTTTGTACCTGCCGATCCAGTCGGGGCCAGAGGCAGCGGTGGCGAACTGGTTGTGCGCGCTCGACGGTGTCGGGCGCGACGCGCTGAAGACCCGCTTCACGCAGGGCAGTTTGCGCGACTGGATGGCGGAACGGCCCGCGCATCGCAGTTTTACCGTGATCCGGCATCCCCTGGCGCGGGCCCATGCGGTGTTCTGTACCCGCATCCTGCCAACGGGCGAAGGAACGATGGGGCGGATTCGGCGGAACCTGCAACGCGCACACGGGGTGGCGTTGCCCGAAGACTGGCCGGATGCCAGCTATGACCGCGATGCGCATTACGCGGCATTTGCGGGTTTCTTGCGGTTCATTCGGGCCAACCTGTCCGGTCAGACGACGATGCGGGTCGACGGGAACTGGGCCAGTCAGGCGCAATGCCTTCAGGGCATGGCAGAGTTCACGCTGCCGGACATGATCGTGCGCGAGGATGAAATGCAGACCTACCTGCCACCACTGGCGATGCAGGCCGGTCATCCCGCGCCGCCGGATCCTGTGGCGGTTCCGATCCGTGCGCCGTTTTCACTGGCCGAGGTCTATAGCGCCGAACTGGAGATGCTGGTCCGCGACGCCTATGAGCGTGACTACGTCATGTTCGGATTTCAGGACTGGGGGTAGAGGCGCGCGCCGCTTAGGCCGCCTGCACCGAATGGGGTTCGGTCAGAATGGTATAGAGCGTCGCCGGATCGGGATTGGCGCGCAGTTTCTTGCAAACCTGCGCCTCGCGCAGGGTGCGCGACACCAGCGCCAGCGCCTTGAGATGTTCGACACCGGCATCGGTCGGGGCAAACAGGCCAAAGATCAGATCAACCGGCTGACGATCGACCGCTTCGAAATCGACGGGCTTTTCCAGCAGGATGAACGTGCCGGCAACTTCGGGAATGTCGGAAATGCGGGCGTGGGGCAGGGCGACGCCATGGCCCACACCGGTGGGGCCAAGGCTTTCGCGTTCCATCAGCGCTTCGACCGCAAGACTGGCATCGATGCCATAAGCAGAGCTGGCCAGGTCGGCGACGTCATGCATCAACCGCTTCTTGCTTGAAACCCCCGCCAACACCTTGATTGCCGTTGGTTTCACAAGATCTGCAAAATTCATACCTAGCCTGCTCTCTGTCCGCGGCGGTGCACCCGCTGCTTCATCAGGGCCGGATCTTACGGATCAATCCAGCCGATATTGCCGTCCTCTCGCCGATAGACGACGTTGATCCCGTTTTTCTTCTCGTTCCGGAACACCAGCACGGGCGACCCTGCCAGCTCCATCTGCATCACAGCCTCACCCACGGTGAGCGACGGAATCTGCATTTCCATCTCGGCCACGATCATCGGTTGCAACGATTCGGGCTCGTCTTCTTCGGACCCGTGATCGCCGGCGAGGATATACGAGGAGGCCCCGAAAAGTTCAACGGGTTCCGTTCGGTCCTTGTGGTGGTCTTTCAGGCGGCGCTTGTAGCGGCGCAGCTGCTTTTCCATCTTCGCGCAGCAATCGTCGAAAGAGGCATAGATTTCCGTCGCATGCGCCTTGGCGGTTGCGGTCAGACCGGTGGACAGGTGGACCGTCGCTTCGCACACATATTCATGCGCGCTTTTCGAGAAAATGACAGTGGCGTCGGTGGGGCGCCCGGCATATTTCGACACCGCTTCGTTCAGTTCGGTTTTCACATGCGTTTGCAGTGCCTCGCCGATGTCGATTTGTTTTCCCGTGATCTGGTAGCGCATTGGCTTATCCTTTTTTCTTTTCGTGTCAGCGCAGACAGGCACGGGACCTGCACCCGTGTTGCCATTCTGCGCCGAGGGGAACCGACGCAAGGCCGGGCTTGCGAAAGGCCGCCCCGAAGAAATGGGTCAGGCCGAACAGACAAGAAAGCCACAGCAGCGTCATGACCCCATTTGAGGCGTTGAGAGTGCCTGCTGTCAATGTGGTGATATCAAACCGGGAAAAAAATATTTCGTTTATCAGTTTTAGGTGATTGGACCAGAACCGGGCGGTTCAGGAAATCTTGAAATTGTCACCCAGATAGACCCGGCGGACGTTTTCGTTTTCCACCACCTCGGACGGCGAGCCGGACATCAGAACGGTGCCGTCATGAAGGATGTAGGCCCGGTCGACGATTTCCAGCGTTTCGCGGACGTTGTGATCGGTGATCAGTACGCCGATGCCGCGTTTCTTCAGATCGGCCACAAGGTGGCGGATGTCGCCCACGCTGATCGGATCGACCCCGGCAAAGGGTTCGTCGAGCAACAGGTATTTCGGATCGGCGGCCAGGCAGCGGGCGATTTCCACGCGGCGGCGTTCGCCGCCCGACAACGCCAGCGCGGGTGCGCGACGCAGGTGTTCGATGGAAAACTCGCTCAGCAGCTCTTCCAGACGTTCGCGGCGCTTGTGGCGATCGCGTTGCGAGATTTCGAGAATGGCGAGGATATTGTCCTCGACGCTCAGCCCGCGAAAGATCGACATTTCCTGCGGCAGGTAGCCAACGCCAAGGCGGGCGCGGCGATACATCGGCAGTACGGTCGCATCCTTGCCGTCGATCATCACCTGTCCGCCTTCGGGGTTCACCAGCCCGGCGATGGAATAGAAGGTCGTGGTCTTGCCGCAGCCGTTCGGGCCCAGAAGGCCCACCACCTCTCCGCGGTGCAACTCAAGGCTCACGTCGCGGATCACGACGCGCTTCTTGTAGCTTTTGCGCAGGTGGATCAGGCGCAGGCCGCTGGATCCTTCGGTCACGGAAAGCTGCGGGCGGGCCATCACTCTTCCTTCGGCTGGAAGATCGTGCGCACCCGGCCTGACATTTGCGCGGTACCATTGTCAAGGTTGACGGTCATGCGGTCGGCGGCCAGCGCGTTGACACCCTGGGTCATCAGAACATTGCCCGACATGACGATATTGCCGTCGTTGACGTGGTAATCGGCGCGTTGCGCCTCTGCCGCCTCTTCGCCATTGACCAGGGTCACGCCGCCGGTTGCCTCCATCCGTTCGATGCGGCGGTTGTCTTCGCTGTAGATCACCAGAACGCGCGGCGCGGCCAGGCGCATGTCGCCCTGCCCGATCACCACATTGCCGGTGTAAAGCGCGCTGCCGTCGTCTTGGTTGACCGACAGGGCATCGGCCGACACTTCGACCGGCTGGCTGGTGTCCTGCTTGGTGCCGCCAAAGGTGACCTGCGTCCCCTGCGCAAGGGCAAGGCCGGGGATAGCAACAAGGGCGACACTTGCCAGAAACAAACGAAAGAACATGGGCAGCATTCCTAATCTTCCGGGACGTATACCAGTTTTACGCCGTCGGTGAACAGCATTTGAACGTTTCCGTCGCCTTCCGGGTCAGTTAGCACCATTTTCCCCGCAGTAAATGTGCCCGCGGGGCCAGAGCCGCTGATCGGACCAAGCGATTCCGCGTGCACCGCATCCAGCGAACTGCGCAATTTCTCGGTATGCACCTCGTAGCCATTGGAACTGAGCAGTTCGACACCGCCGATCAGCAAGGCAGAGTTGTCCGGTTCATTGATTTCCGCGCTATCGGCGGTGATGAACACGGTTGTGCCGTCGATCAGGTTGATCCTGGCCGACAGGTTCCGCGCATAGGCGATGCCGTCGGTGTCCGGGTCGGGGCGCGCTGTGTCGGCGGTAAACGACAGCACGTCGCCCTTGGCCGTGGTGCCGGAAAAGGACGGCGCGGTGATCTGCTGCTGTTCGGCGCGGGTGTGGATCCCGGGATCGGAAAACGGAATGTCTGTCCCGCGGTCGGCGGGTTTCGACAACAGGAACACCGTCGACAGCAACGATAGCGCGGCCAGTGGCAGAAGGATCTTCAGCCACGCGATGACGCGGGAGTGCATGGAGTCCCGCGCCATGGAATCAATGCGAGAAGATGTCGATTTCCGGCCAGCCGGCCAGATCGAGCTGCGCCCGCGTGGGCAGGAAATCGAAACAGCGTTGCGCCAGGTCCATCCGGCCTTCGCGTTCCAGCATGACGTTCAGCGCATCGCGCAGCTGATGCAGGTACAGCACGTCGGACGCGGCATAGGCGATCTGCGCATCGGTCAGATCGGCCGCGCCCCAGTCGCTGCTTTGCTGCTGTTTCGAAATGTCGACATTCAGCAATTCCTGAAGCAGGTTCTTGAGCCCGTGACGATCCGTGTAGGTGCGCACCAGCTTTGACGCGATCTTGGTGCAATAGACCGGCGCGGTCAGGGTGCCAAAGGCATGATACATCGCGGCAATGTCGAACCGGCCGAAATGGAACAGCTTGAGCACGGTGGGGTCGGCAAGCATCCGGCACAGGTTCGGGGCCTGCGTCTGGCCCTTTTCGATCTGGATCAGATGCGCGTTTCCATCGCCGCCCGACATCTGGATGACGCACAGCCTGTCACGGTAGGGTTGAAGCCCCATGGTTTCGCAATCGATCGCCACGACCGGCCCAAGGTCCAGATCGTCCGGCAGATCGCCTTTGTACAGATGGTTTGCCACGCCTTATCCCCGCCACATTTCCGACGCTTTCGACATAGACGCAAACCAAAGCCGGGTTCAAGGTGACCGTGACTGTCCCCAAGCGGCGCGAAAGAGAATCAAATGCTGACCGATTCTGTGTCAGAGCGGGACTCTCAGGGGATGATTCCAGAACGATTCCCGGATTGATTGCGTGAATTTCTGTAACATTTGAAATTTTTCGAGAGCGCAGAAAATGACAATCGCGTCGCTGAGATGCGCAGATTCAGGGCAGAATCTGACGTAAGGTCAAGTATCTGAAAAGCGAGTGAAATTTCGTTATCGATCCGATGCGCGACGGTTGCCTGCGGCCGCGATTGTTTCCGCGTATCCGTGAACAAAGTTCGAAAATTTCAAGCTTTGTCTCGCTCACATTCAAAACAGGCGCGAACGTCTTTTGGTTGTTTCCAATTTTGCAATGCGGCGTTCCTTTAGGGTTAACAATCGTTTCAAACTCGGCGATAACGACTCTGAAATGAACTGTCGGTTTTCCGGGGCGCGCCTGGTCGCAGATGGTGGGACGCGCGGCGCCCGGACAGCGGAAACTGAGAAAAAACACCTGAGAATCGCGGGGTTGCAACACCCACGCGAAATTCTAGCGTTTGGTGTATCGGCTTTCGAGATGTTGACTAAAATGTGGCGTAACCGCATAACCGAAGCTGTCAAACGGCACTAGGGGGTTGGTGCTAGTCACTTGGGAGTTAAAAGGTAACACTGCGGTCTGCTCGCATCTTGTAACTAAGGTCTGCTGCTTCAACAACATTCGAACCGAATTGCGCCTTCGGGCGACGGCTTCCTTATGCCTTGAACCAGCAAGCAGTTCGTCGGGTCACCCCACGCTTCCGTCAAACAACCCGCCTCAAGGAGAGGTTCCGTTATGACGATGCACATGCGCCACTCGATGCCGTCAGCCGAGTTCGACAAGATGGTTGAAACCGGCCTGTTCAACGCCCCGGTGTCGACCTGGTACCGCGATGGCGCAAAGCGCGTGTTCGATGTGGCCATCGTTCTTGCGGCGGCACTTCCAGTCTTGTTGATCCTGTCGGTCCTGGCGGTGATGGTTGCAATGGACGGCAAATCGCCGATCTACTTCCAGAAGCGCGTGGGCCTGAACGGCCGCATCTTCCGCATGGTCAAGCTGCGCTCGATGGTCCCGAATGCCGACAAGATGCTGCAAAACTATCTGGCCCAGAACCCCGAGGCGCGGGCGGAATGGGACCGGGACCAGAAGCTGAAGAACGATCCGCGCATCACCAAGGTGGGCCGCATCATCCGCAAGACCTCGCTGGATGAACTTCCGCAGCTTTGGAATGTGCTGATCGGGGACATGTCGCTGGTTGGTCCGCGTCCGATGATGGTCGAGCAGCAGGATATTTACCCGGGCACCGCGTACTATGCCCTGCGTCCGGGCATCACCGGGTTCTGGCAGACTTCGGTCCGCAATGACTCGAGCTTTGGGGAGCGCGCGCATTTCGACACCGACTATCTGCGCAAAGTGTCCCTGGTTACCGATCTGAAAGTTATTTTCCGTACCGTCGGCGTTGTTGTGAACGGGACGGGCCACTAACGGCCCCCCGGCGTGACCAGTGCTAAGTACGGTAAGCGGTAGTGCCCCGCCTCGAAAGAGGCGGGGTATTGTTTATCCGCCATTGATCCGCGCGATCATGCATTGCCGCCCGTCTGGCGCGCGCACCCAGCCCTGATCGCCCTTGCGGCACAGCGTGGCGGTTTCGAAATGCATCAGCGGCGCGGTGGCCCGGAAGGCAAAGCTGCGCAACGGAGCGGCCGGCGTGTCGGCCATCAGCATCAGCAATTGCGCCAGAAGGGGGCCGTGCACCACCAACCCGCCATAGCCTTCGACCTGTTTGGCATAGTCGAGGTCATAGTGGATGCGATGGCCGTTGAAGGTCAGCGCGGAATAGCGAAACAGCGTGGTGCTGTCGAACTGCACATCGATCGCGCTGTCTTCGTCGGTATTGGCCAGCGGCGGTTCCGGTGTCGGAGCGGTCGGGTCCGGGTCTTCGCGATAGACCAGATCCTGCCTGTCGGTGACGCACAACGTGTCTTCCTGCCAGATCTGATGTTCCAGCGTAACAAAGCCCAGCGGGCCGGTGCGCCCCGTCTTGCGTTCGGCCTTGAGGACCGATGACAGTTTTTCAGCGGCGATTCCCGCGCGCAGGGGGGCATGGAACGCAAGCGCACCACCGGCCCACATGCGTCGCGGCAGGCCCATATCAGGGATCAGTCCCTGTCCGACGCGCGGATGCCCGTCGCGCCCCAGGAGCGCCGATGTCAGCGCATCCCAGAAATAGACCTGATGGAAAAATGGTGGCAGCGCGTCACCGGCGCGGATATCGCCATCGCGCCCCAGCGTGCGCAGCAGCGCTTCGGCACGGGCGGGATCCATCGGGTCGGTTTGACGGCAGGCGGGGTTTTCGTCAGACATGGGCTTGGCCTTTCTTTATCAGGACTATTGCCAGCATGCCCCCTGCCGTCCAGTCGCTTGATCATCTTGTGCTGACCGTTGCCGACATCGACGCGACGCTGGCATTTTATCGCGACGTTCTGGGGATGGTGCCTGAACCGTTCCGTGTGGCTGATGGCAGCACGCGCTGGGCGCTGATATTCGGGCAGCAAAAGATCAACCTGCACCGGGCGGGGCATGAATTCGACCCCAAGGCACAGGTGCCGAAACCGGGATCGGCGGACCTGTGTTTCCTGACCGAAACAGCGCTGGACGATTGGCTGGCGCGGCTTGCGGTGTTGGGTGTCGAGATAGAACAAGGCCCGGTGCCCCGGACGGGGGCAACCGGGCCGATCCTGTCGGTCTACCTGCGCGATCCAGATGGCAACCTGATCGAGGTGTCGACGCCGGTTACGGGTTGATCGTGATCGGCGTGCCGTCCTTCACCATGGCATAGATGCGCTCGATCTCTCGGTCGGTGACGGCGATGCAGCCCCAGGTCCAGTCGCGTCCGCCGGTCTGGTATTCCGGCGGGCGGCCATGGATAAAGATGTCACCGCCCGGATCCTTGCCCAGCAACCGCGCTTCGTACCGGTCCTGCGGGCTGGGATAGGAAATGCCCAGCGACAGGTGGTATTCGCTGTTCGGGTTGCGCCGGTCGATGAAATATTCGCCTTCGGGCGTCTTGCCGTCGCCCTGATGTTTCTTGTCGCCTTCGGGGGTGAAACCCAGCCCGATGTCAAACCCGCGCAACACCCGGTCGTGATGCATCAGATACATCCGCCGTTCGCCCTTGTGAACGATGATGCGGGTGACTTCTGGCCCGTCGTAAGATATGAACTTTGTGCTGCATCCTGCCACGCCAAGCGAAAGGATCAGCATCAGAGATAACCTGATGATCCACATGAACCTGTGAGCCTGTTTTTTTGTTTTGCCTCAATCCGGGAACATACCCGAAATCGGCATAGGAAAACAGATCAAAAGGATCGGCTGAACCCTGCAATCAGCTCGACATGGGTGGACCACCTGAATTGATCGACCACGGTAACCGTCCCGATGTCAAAGCCCGCTCGGATCAAACAGGCCGCATCGCGGGCAAAGGTGACCGGGTTGCACGAAACATAGGCAATCACCGGCACCTTGCTGTCGGCCAACGCGGCGATCTGCGAGTCGGCCCCGGCGCGGGGTGGATCGATCACAGCAGCGTCGAATCGATTCAGTTCGTCCGGCAACAGCGGGTTGCGATACAGGTCGCGCGCGGCATGGGTCACATGGCGCAGCCCGTCGCCCATGCGCCAGGCCTGATCCAGCGCCCGGACCATTGCCGCATCACCTTCGACCGCGTGCACGCGGGCGCGGGTCGACAGCGGCAGGGCAAAGGTGCCGCAGCCGGCGAACAGGTCGACCACATGTTTGGCACCTTCGGTCAGGTCCATGACCGCATCGCGCAGCGCGGCCTCGCCTTCGGCAGTGGCTTGCAGGAACGCGCGTGAGGGCGGGGTGATGGCCACCGGGCCAAAGTGGCGGATCGCCGGGCGGCGGGTCAGCGCGGTTTCACCGTCCCAGCCGACGCGGGCCAGATCGTATTCGCGGGCCAGTTCGGCCAGTTGCGATTGCAAGGCAGACTCGAGCGGCTTGCCGCCCGAGACATCCACGTCCAGCCCGGCCTCTGACAGCGTCACCAGAACCGAAAGCTCTCCCTTGCGGCTGGCGCCGAGGATTGCAAGCGCCTCGACCATCGGCAGCGCGGCGGCGAGGTTCGGGTGCACCAGTTGGCAGTTGGGAACCGACACGACCACGTCCGATCCCTTCATGTGAAACCCCGCCAGTGCACCTTTCTTGGTGCGCCGGGCACTGATGGCCGCGCGGCGGCGGCTGCGCGCGGGCGAGGTCAGCGGCCCCGTCACCGTTGCGTCGATCCCCTGTGCGCGCAGGGCGGTTTCGACCACCTGCCGTTTCCACGCGGCGACGAAATCGTCGCTGGCGTGTTGCAACTGGCAGCCGCCACAGGATTTCGCGTGCGGACAGGGGGGCTTTACCCGGTCGTCAGAGGGCGTGATGATGCGGATGTCGCGCAGCACCTGCCCGTCCAGCGTGCCCGTCACCTCTTCGCCGGGCAAACAGCCCGGGGCATAGATCGGCCCCTGGGCGATCCCGTCGCCCTGATGGCCCAGTCTGTCGATACGGTAGGTCGTCATACCCGCCTAATGCCCCGGCGCATCCGCGCTGTCGAGGCTTTCCAGAAAGGCCCGTACCTCGGCGCTGTTGCACAGGTGATGCACGGCGACGTCCGCCGGTGCGATCTTGATCAACGCGCGGTGACGCAGGACAGCGCTGTGGCGCGTCGTCCAGATCCATTTCCAGAACTCCGGGTCAAAGCGTTCGGGGCAGTTTTCCGGCAGGTCGGGACGGTTGCGGCCAAGGTTTGTCAGGGTGCGTTTGAACACCCGCCACGCCCGCCGCCACAAGGGAATTTCCAGCACGATCAGCGTGTCGGCACGCGACAGCCGGTGTGGATAGGTTTCCGACAGCCCACCTTCGAAGATCCACGTCTTCCGCAGTTCGATTTCGTTGGCCATGTGCACGCGCAGGCCCCTGTCGCGGGCAACCCAGCCGGGTTGCCAGTGGATCTGGTCCATGTGATAGACGGGCAGGCCGGTGCGTTTGCCGATCTCCCGCGCCAGTGTCGATTTGCCCGAACCGGGTTGGCCGACGATCATCACACGTTTCATTCTGCGGCGTCTTGCTCCTCTGATCCAAGAAAACCACCGGATTGCCTGTCCCAGTACCGCGCATAAAGCCCGCCGCGGGCCAGCAGTTCCGCATGTGTGCCTTCCTCGGCCACATGGCCGCGATCCAGCACCACGATCCGGTCCATATGCGAAATGGTCGACAGGCGGTGCGCGATGGCCAGTACGGTCTTGCCCTCCATCACCCGTTCCAGCGCATCCTGGATGGCGGCCTCGACCTCTGAGTCCAGTGCGCTGGTGGCTTCGTCCAGAACAAGGATCGGGGCGTCTTTCAGGATGGCGCGGGCCAGCGCGATGCGCTGCCGCTGCCCACCGGACAGTTTCACCCCGCGTTCACCCAGGTGCGCCGCGTATCCCTTGCGGCCCTTGTGATCCTCAAGCCCAAGGATGAACTCATGCGCCTCGGCCTTTTTCGCGGCGGCGATCACGTCATCCTCGGTTGCGTCGGGGCGGCCATAGCGGATGTTGTCCAGCGCCGAACGGTTGAACATCGCGGTTTCCTGCGTGACCATCCCAATCTGGCGGCGCAGGCTTTCCTGCGTCACGGTGGAAATGTTGCGCCCGTCGATTTCGATCGCGCCCTTTTCGGTATCGTAAAGCCGCAAGAGCAACGCCACCAGGGTCGATTTCCCGGCCCCCGAGGCCCCGACGATGCCCACCTTTTCGCCCGGCCGGATTTCCAGCGCGATGTGTTCGATCCCACCCGTGTCACGACCATAGGAATACCCCACGTCGCGGAACAGGATATGCCCCGAATGCACCAGCAGTTCGCCCGCGTCGGGCGCATCGGTCAGGCCATGCGGCGGGGTCAGGGTGCGCATGCCGTCCTCGACCTCTCCGACGTTGGCATAAAGGCCCATCAGCGTGAAGCTGACCCAGCCGGTCATCTGCGCCAGCCGCAGCGACACCGCACCGGTGGCGGCGATGTCGCCCGCCGTGACCAGCCCGCGCGACCAGTACCACAACGCCCCGCCCACCAACAGCACCGGCAGCACCCCGGCCAGCGCCATCAGCCAGAACCGGAAGGTGACCGACAGTTCGCCGAATTCCAGCGACCTGTCGCGGAACGCGCTCATCGCGCCCAGCGCGGCGCGGTCTTCGTGATCGGCATGGGCGAACAGCTTGACCGTCTTGATATTGGTCACGGTATCCACGACCTGCCCCGTCACCATGGCCCTTGCGGCGGCGCGGGATTTGGACCGCTGGCGGATCCGCGGCATGAAATGACGGATCAGGAACAGGTATCCCACCAGCCACACCACCAGTCCCGCGGCAATGCGGAAATCCACCGTGCCCAGCAGCATGATCGCCCCAATGACCGAGGCCAGCGCGAACAGCACCGTGTGGATCATCTCGATCACCACGTCGGTCAGGGCGCGGGCGGTCTGCATTTCCTTCTGTGCGATACGCCCGGCGAAATCGTCATCGAAGAAGGTGACGGACTGGCCCAGCGTATACCGGTGCAGCCGCGACAGGCACAGGTTGAACACGTTCGGCCCGACCACGATGGATTGCAGGAAGGACGACGCGCCAAAGGTCAGCGGGCGCAGCAGCAGAAAGAACGCAGCCGCCCCGATCAGCGTGCCCATGTTGGTGCCAAAGACCTGATCGGCGGGGGTCGACAGCGCGGCGTCGATCACCTGTCCAAGGATCAGCGCGGCCATGACCTCGACCACGCCGCCGAAGATCGAAACCACCGACGCCGCGGCAAGCATCCGCCACGCGCCCTTCAGCGCCCACCGGATGAAGGGCAACAGCCGGCGCGGCGGGGCGCCCTTTGCCGGGGCAGATGCGTCGATCCAGTTTGCCGCGTTCATTCTGCGGTCTCCGTCGCAAGGAACCCACCGGACTGCCGTGCCCAGAAACCCGCATATAGCCCGTTTTTCGCCAAAAGGTCGGCGTGGTTGCCTTCTTCGGCAATATGGCCGCCATCCAGCACAAGGATGCGGTCCATTTGGGCGATGGTGGACAGGCGGTGGGCAATGGCGATCACGGTCTTGCCTTCCATCATGCCGTAAAGCGTATCCTGAATGGCGGCCTCGACCTCGCTGTCCAGCGCGCTGGTGGCTTCGTCCAGCAGAAGGATCGGTGCGTCTTTCAGGATGACGCGGGCCAGCGTGATCCGCTGGCGTTGCCCCCCCGAAAGCTTCACCCCGCGTTCCCCGACATGCGCGTCATAGCCGGTGCGGCCCTGCTGGTCGGCCAGATCAAGGATGAAGTCATGCGCCTGCGCCTGTTTTGCGGCGGCGATCATGTCCTCTTCGGTGGCGTCGGGACGGCCATAAAGAATGTTATCGCGCACCGAGCGATGCAGAAGCGCGCTGTCTTGCTGGACCATGCCGATGGCCAGACGCAGGCTGTCCTGCGTCACTTTGGTGATGTCCTGCCCATCGATCAGGATGCGACCGCCCTCGGGGTCGTAGAATCGCAGCAACAGTTTTACCAACGTCGACTTCCCGGCCCCGGACCGGCCCACCAGCCCGATCTTTTCGCCCGGGCGGATGGTCAGCGAAATCTTGTCCAGTCCGCCCGCTCCGCGGCCATAGTGGTGGCTCAGGGTCTCGATCGTCACCGCGCCCTTGGACAGGATCAACGGCTTGGCTTCTGTGTCGTCTGTCAAGGTAATGGGCTGGGCGATGGTTTCCATCCCTTCGGCCACAACGCCAAGGTTCTGGAACAGGTTGGTGGTGGCCCACATGATCCAATAGGTCATGTTCGACAACCGCAGCACCAGCGCCGTGGCGGCGGCGACCGCGCCGGTGGTGGTGGCACCCGTGCTCCACAGCCACAGCGCCAGTCCGGTCACCGCGACGATCAGCGCGCCGTTCAGCGCGGTCAGCGTCAGGTCCATCTTGGTGATGATGCGCATTTCCGACATGAAGGTCTGGCGCGTGTGTTCGATGGCATCCTTGGCATAGGCCAGTTCGCCGTCGTGATGGGCGAACATCTTGACCGAATGGATGTTGGTATAGCTGTCGACGATGCGCCCGGTCACAGCGCTGCGGGCGTCGGAACTGGCCTTGGCCGCGGGCCCCATGCGCAGCACCGTCCAGCGCAAAAGCGCGAGATAGCCAACGATCCAGACCGTCAGCGGCAGGGCCAGCCAGGGGTCGAATCCCGACAAAAGGGCGACCGATCCGATCAGGGTGGTCAGGGCAAAGGCCATGGCATCGAACAACTGAAACACCGCTTCACCTGCCGCAGGGGGGGTCTGCATGATGCGGTTGGCGATGCGCCCGGCAAAGTCGTTTTCGAACCAGCCCACCGATTGCCGCAGCACTTGCCGGTGCGCGCGCCAGCGGATCAGGTTGCCGAAGTTCGGCAGGATGGTGTTGTGCAACAGCGCCACGTCCAGAACGGCAATCACCGGGCGCAGCAGCAGGATGAACAGCCCCACCAACAGCAGTTCCATCCCGTGTTCCGGCCAGATCCGTTCCGGTGTGCTGCCCGCCAGCAGATCGACGATCCGCGACAGGTACCAGATCAGCAGCAGTTCCATCACCGCGACAAGGACCTTGGCCACGAAGGTCAGGACAAGGACGGCGTTGAAAGGTTTGGCATAGGCGCGCAGGAACGGGACAACGCGGCGGGGCGGCGTGTCCTGCTCTGGGTAGTCGCAATAGGGATCGACGAGGTTCTCGAAAAACCGGAACATCGTTTTCTCCTTGCCAGATGGTCCGTTACAGGAAGATCAGGACCGAGAAAGCCGCAAGCGCCGTGGCCATCACCCGGGTGAAGACGCGCCAGGCCAAAGGTGTGTGCAATAAATAGGTCAATAACGCGCCTGTCGAGGTCCAAAACAGGCAGACCCCCAGATTGATCCCCGAGAAGGCGGAGCCCAGCCGCAGCGCCTCCCAGAGCGGCGACAGGTCAGAGGCATAGCCGCTGGACGCGGCCAGCGCGACCGCCCAGACCTTGGGGTTAACCCATTGAAACAGAACTGCTTCGTGGAACCGCATCGGGCGTTCGTCGGGGCTGCGTTCCTTGGGGCGCGATTGCCAAAGGCCCCACGCCATATAAAGGATCCAGGCCGCGGAGGCGAGTTTCAGCGCCAGTTCCAGACGTGGCATGGACTGTAGCGCGGCGCCGATTCCGAACCCGGTCAGGCCAGAGGTGATGCCGACGCCTGCGACGACTCCGAACAGGTGGGGCAGGGTGGCGCGCAGGCCGAAACGGGCACCGGAGGTGGTCAGCATGATCACGTTCGGACCCGGTGAAAACAGGCCGAAGAAGACAAATCCATAAAGCGGGTCGAGCGTCATGGCGCCCTGTTTGAAGTGCCGCTTGGGGGCGGTCAAGGGGCGGAAAACGACGATGCACACCCCATGCACACCCTATGCACATCGTATGCGCATGGCGTGCGGTTCAGAGCGCCAGCAAATCGTCCCGGCCAAGGGTAAAGTTCGACGCGATCCAGAGCGCTTCGAGATGCTTCAGCCTTTGGCCCAGTGCCGCGCCTTGCAGGCCCGGTTGCAGGTCGCGGGCGGTGACGGGGCAGGTGGCCTGCGCACCGGTGGCGATGCGGGCCAGCGCCCTGGGGGGCAGGTCCCCGCCCAGCATCGCGGCGCGCAGCAACACCACGTCGCGGGCGGTGTCCGGCCCGTGGCGATAGCCCAGCTCCTCTGGGCTTTCGACGCTGCCGATCAGGTCTTGCAAGGTCGACAACTGCCGCTGTTCGGCTTTCGACAGGCGCAGGGCGGCGCCGTCGAAGGCGCCGATGGCGGCCAGCCGCCGGAGCGCGCCGGGGGGGGCGCCCAGCCCCTGTTCCAGATGCACCAGCGGCGCCAGCGCGCGGGCATCGGCGCCGGGGATCAGCGCGGGCAGCACGCCGGTCTGAGCCATGGTGGCCGCTGCCGGGGCGGGATCGGGCGCGCGCAGGAGTTTCTTCAGTTCTGCCCCCACACGTTCGCGCGACAGGGTCGCCAGTCCGTCTAGGTTGCGGGCGATGGCATCCAGCGCGTCGGGATCGAAGCCGAGGTCGGGGTTGCCATACCACGCGGTGAAGCGAAAAAACCGCAGGATGCGCAGGTAGTCTTCGCGGATGCGGGTGTCGGCGTTCTGGATAAAGCGCACGCGCCGCGCGATCAGGTCGGGCAGGCCGCCCAGCGGATCGACGATGGTGCCGCGCCGGTCGGCGTAAAGCGCGTTCATGGTGAAATCGCGGCGCAGGGCGTCTTCGCTCACGTCATCGGCAAAGCGCACCACGGCACGTCGGCCATCGGTTTCGATGTCGGCGCGGAAGGTCGTGATCTCGTGCGGGATGCCATCGGCGACGACGGTGATCGTGCCATGGTCGATGCCCGTCGGCACCGGCTTCAGCCCTGCCGCCCTGGCCAGCGCGATCACCTGTTCGGGCCGCGCGTCGGTGGAAATGTCGATATCATCGACCGGGGCCCCCAACAGCGCGTTGCGCACGCAGCCGCCAACCAGCAGCGCCAGATGCCCGGCGCTTTCCAGAAGCGCCATGACGGTTTGCGTCTGCGGCCGGGTCAACCAGTCGCCGGTGACCTTCATTTCGACATGCGATCGGCCAGCCCGCGCAGGATGCGCGCCGTCGCCCCCCAGATGTAATAGGGCCCATAAGGCACGGTGAAATAGCGCCGCCTTTGCCCGCGCCAGCGGCGGGACTGGATGCTGAAATTGACCGGGTCGGTCACATGGGACAGCGGCACGCGAAACACCTCTGCCACCTCGCCCGGTTCGGGGATGTCGCGAAACTCGGCGGTGACATGGGCGACCACCGGGGTCACGCAGAAACCGGTCACGGTTTCATGGCTGGGCAGGGTTCCCAGCACCTGAACGATGCCGGGGGGCAGGCCGATTTCCTCGTGCGCCTCGCGCAGGGCGGCGGCGGTGGGATCGGCGTCGGCGGGATCGACCTTGCCACCGGGAAAGGCGATCTGGCCGGGGTGGTGTTTCAGCGCTGACGACCGTTTGGTCAGGATCACCTGACAGCCCGTTGGCCCGTCGATCAGGGGGACCAGAACACCCGCGGGCCGCAGTTTGCGGTGCGCGGGCAGCACGGCCTCGGGGTTCAGATCGAAATCCGACGACGCGGCGCTGTCCAGGGTCAGCGCCCGGCGCACCGCGTCGAGATCAGTCATCCTTGGCCTCGAAGCCGACGGTCGTGGGATCCAGGTCGTAATGCGCGCCACAGAACTGGCAATCGGCGGTGACCCGGCCGTCTTCGGTGGTCATCTTGCTGATGTCCTTGGCGGAATAGATCGACAGGCTTTGTCGCACGCGATCCTCGGAACAGGTGCAGCCAAAGCGTACCGGCTGGGCATCGAACACGCGCGGCCGCTCTTCGTGGAACAGACGGACCAGAAGATCGGTGGGCGGTACCGACGGGCCGATCAGTTCCAGCGCTTCGACCGTGTCGAGCAGGATGTTCACGCGGTTCCAGTTTTCACCGTCGTCGCCATCGACCAGGTCGCGGGCGTGCAGCAGCCCCGCGTCGCCCGTCGCCCCACCCTGGGCAAACGGAGAGGCCTTGGGCATGTGCTGGATCATGATGCCACCGGCGCGCCAGTGTTCGGCGCCGCCGCGTTCGGTCGATCTGCCGAAGGACAGGCTGAACCGGGTCGGCAATTGTTCGGACTGGGCGAAATAGGCCTCGGCGCAGGTGGCCAGCGAGCCGCCGGCGATCGGTGTGATTCCCTGATACGGTGTGGTGCCCTTGCCCTGGTCGATCATGATCGCGAAATAGCCTTCGCCCAGTTGCGAAAACGGCGCGGCATCGGTGATGCGGGTGCGGTCGAAGCTGGCATAGGCGCGGATGCGGGCGGGGTCGCCTTCCTTTTCCGGGCCATAGTAGTCGGTGGCGATCATCCGCACCGCGCCCTTGGTCTGCACCTGAAGCGACAGTTTCCAGCGCAGCTTGATCGTCTGGCCAATGAGCGCGGTCAGCAGGGCCATTTCGGCGATCAGCGCCTCGACCTGCGGGGGATAGTTGTGCTGTTTCAGGATCCCGCTCAGCACACCGTCCAGCCGGGCCACGCGGCCCCGGATGTCGGAAGCGTCGAGCTGGAAGGGAAGAACGGTGTCATCCCAGGCGAGTTTGGTGCCAAGAGTCATGGGGATTCCTTATTTGCCGGCGGCATGGCATACCGCGACTATATAGGCGCGACAAGCAGGGGACCAAGGGACAGATGATCAGACGTTTCGGACAGGCGCCCGACCCGGCCCGGAAATACACGCTGCGCACCGGTGTTTACGCTGTGCTGCCGCGCGACGGGGCGCTGCTGCTGACCCACCAGGCAGAGCCGGAACCGGAATTCCAGCTGCCCGGCGGCGGCATCGACCCCGGCGAATCGCCGATCACGGCCCTGCACCGCGAGGTGTTCGAGGAAACCGGCTGGCATATCGCGCGGCCCCGGCGGCTGGGCGCGTTCCGGCGCTTTACCTACATGCCGGAATACGACCTGTGGGCGGAAAAGCTGTGCGTGATCTATACCGCGCTGCCGGTGCGCGCCTATGGCCCGCCGACCGAACCGGGGCACGAGGCGGTGTGGATGCCCCCCGACCTGGCGATCGAGGCGCTGGGCAATCCCGGCGATCGGTATTTCGCGGCAGCCTACTCGGGCTGATCGGGGGCGAATTCCAGCATCGCAGCGGAAATGTCGTCGACATAGTCCGAACCGGGTGCCCGCATCTGGCACAGCCGCCAATAGAGGTCATCAAGGTAGTCCGTGTCGTGCAGACGGTGCGGCGTGGCCAGCGCCAGTTGCGCAAGACCGTCTTCTTCGAGCATCTGGCCGCCCTGGATTTCGCATTCGGTCAGCCCGTCGGAATAGAGGATCAGCCGGTCGCCCGGCTGCATTCGGAACGAGATCCGGTCATAGCGGGCGTTTTCCATCAAACCGATGGGCAGGCCGCCGTCACCTATGAAACGGTGACTGCCATCGGCACGCAGCAGCAGCGGCGGCGGATGGCCGGCCTGCACCATCGCGACGTTGCCGCTGTTCAGATCGACCGTGGCATAGGCCATGGTCAGGTATTCGGCGACGCCCCGGTCGTTGGTCAGGCGGCGGTTCAGCAGGCTGGCCACCTGTTCTGGCGGGCGCAAGGCAAAGAATTGATCGAAGCGGCGTTCGAGCGCCATGTTTTCCTCGAAATGCTCGGCGCTGAGGTATCCCGCCATCCGCGCCGTCACCAGCGCCGAGGTGATGCCGTGGCCGGACACATCGATGCTGTAGACGCCAAGCCTGTTGCGCCCGGGGCTGAACATGCCGACAAGATCGCCGCCGACGTGGCCGCAGGGTTTCAAAAGCAGGCTGACCGTGCCGTTTTCCTGTTTCACGCGCCGCCGGGGCACCAGTGATTCCTGGATCAGCCGGGCCTGTTGCAGGTCTTTGTCGATGTCGTCGTAGAGTTTTTGCAGCGTGCCCAGCGTGGCCGCCAGTTCGCGCTGCATCGCCAGCATCCGGGCCCCGGCGTTGATCCGGGCGCGCAATTCGTCGGAATTGACTGGCTTGCTGAGGAAATCGTCCGCGCCTGCATCCAGCCCCAGCACGATTTCACCCTTTTCCGATTTCGACGTGAGCAGAATGAAATAGCCATAGCGATCCCGTGTCATCGCGCGGAACCGGCGACAGAATTCCAGCCCGTCCATGCCCGGCATCATCCAGTCCGACAGGACCAGATCGGGCCGCACCTGTGCGCAGAGGTCGAGCGCGTGCTGGCCGCCCGACGCTTCCCATACGTCATAGTGCCAGCGCCGCAGGATCGACGACATGATCCGCAGCTGAACCCGGCTGTCGTCGACAACCAGAACCCGCTTGATCGGTGTCGCATCTTGCAGATGCGCTGCGGAATGCGTGGCGTGAACGCTCACGTCAGGCCTGCCCTTTCACTCTTTACCCGTCACCTTGGCGGCAGCCTGCGCCAGGGCGGTTTAATTTCCCGTGAAAATCGGAGCGGTGTTTTTTCGAATCCGCAAAAACGGATTCTTCACCTTCACGGGTCAGTCTGCCGCCGCAGGAGGATGGGCGATGATAGCTTGGGATCGAGTCAGCATATTGCGCCACGAGATCGGGCCGGACGGGTTTGGCGAAGTGGTTGAACTGTTCCTGGCCGAGGTTGAAGAGGCCCTGGACGGGCTGCATCCGGGGCTTGATGCACCGGCGTTTGAGGCGGGGTTGCATTTCCTGAAGGGCAGCGCGCTGAACCTTGGGTTTTCGGCGTTGGCCGAACTGTGCCAAGCCGGCGAAAGCGCCGCGGCGCAGGGGCAAACGGATGTGAACCTGGACCAGGTGCGCGCGGTCTATGCCGCATCGCGCGACCAGTTCCTGGCCGGCCTTCGGGCGCGGTTGGACGGATAGGTCAGATGTGGCGATGAATGGCGGTCAGGTCGTCGGCGTCGCCGACGGCGTTGTCCACCGTGCGGCGCAGCGCCGACATGCCCTTGATCCAGCGGTCGGTATCGGCAGCGCGGCGTTGGAAATAGGCGCCTGCCTCGGGGTGTGGCAGGATCAGGAAACGGTCCTGTTCCAGCCCGTCGATCAGGGCCTGCGCCACGTCGGCCGGCAGGATCACCCTGTCGTTCGGGGTGTTTTCCGGGGCGTCGTCATCATACCCCAAGAGCGGCGTTGCGACGAACAGCGGGCAGACGACCGCAACATGAATGCCCTTGTCGCCATGGGTGATGGCCAGCGATTGCGCCAGGCTGACGGCGGCGTGTTTCGTGGCAGAATAGGCGGCATCGCCGATCTGGCACAGCAGCCCGGCGGCAGAGGCGACGTTGACCAGCGCGCCGTGACCGCGCGCCTGCATGCCGGGGATCAGCAGGCGGGCGGCGCGCAGGTGGGCCATGACGTGCACATCCCAGCTGGCCTGCCAATGGGCGTCAGAGGCAGAGGCCGCGCCGCCCGGTTCGCCCCGCGCGAAGCCCGCGTTCGATATCCAGATGTCGACCGGGCCGAGCTGGTCTTCGGTCGCCTTCACAAGCGCCGCGATCTGGTCGGGGTCGGTCACGTCGCAGACCTGCGCCGCGCCGCCGATCTCTGCCGCGACGCGGGCTGCGGCGGCGGGATCCAGATCGCTGACCATCACGCGCGCGCCGTTGGCCGCCAGCGCCCGGCAAATGGCGCGGCCAATGCCCTGGCCGCCGCCGGTGACCACCGCGATTTGCCCGTCGATCCGCATCAGATCACGAATTCTGCCACCACCTCGTCCTCGGTGATGTCCTGATAGGTGAAACCCGCTGCGTCCAGGCGGGCGTACAGCATTTCGAAATTTGCCGGATCGCTGGTTTCGATCCCGATCAGGACCGAGCCGAAGTTGCGCGCCGATTTCTTGAGGTATTCGAACCGGGCGATGTCGTCGTTCGGGCCAAGCTGATCAAGGAAACCGCGCAATGCGCCGGGGCGCTGCGGCAGGCGCAGGATGAAATACTTCTTCACCCCGGAATAGCGCTGGGCGCGTTCCTTGACCTCTGGCAGGCGTTCGAAATCGAAATTCCCCCCCGAGGCGATGCAGACGACGGTGCGGCCGCGGATCGACTGCCCCAGGTCCTTGAGCGCGTCGATCGCCAGCGCGCCGGCCGGTTCCAGAACGATGCCTTCGACGTTCAGCATTTCCAGCATCGTGGTGCAAAGACGGTCTTCGTGGATGGTCAGCGCGTTGGCAAGGCCCACGCCTTTGAGCACCTCGAACGTCTTGCTGCCGATCAGCGCGACGGCGGCGCCGTCGGCAAAGGTGTTGACCCTGGGCAGGCGCACCGGTTTGCCCGCCGCCAGCGCGGCGCGCAGGCAGGCGCCGCCCAGGGGTTCGACAAAGGTATAGTTCGTGTCGGTGCCGAAATAAGACAGCAGCCCGGCAGAGAGGCCGCCCCCGCCCACCGGAATCACCAGTTGATCGGGCGCACGGCCCAGTTGTTCGGCGATTTCCACCGCGACACTGGCCTGGCCTTCGATGACCTCTTCGTCGTCGAAGGGCGACAGGAAATATCCACCGGCCTCGGCGCAGAAATCCTGCGCGGCGGCGAGCGTGTCATCGAAATAGTCGCCGATCAGGCGGATCTCGATGTTGTCGCCGCCGAACATGCGGGTTTTCTGGATCTTCTGCTGCGGTGTCGTCACCGGCATGAAGATTACACCCCTGGTGCCGAATTCGCGGCACATGTAGGCGACGCCCTGCGCATGGTTGCCGGCGCTGGCGCAGACGTACAGCGGTGTATCGGGGTGCTTGCGCATCGCGTTGAACGCGCCGCGCAGCTTGTAGCTGCGCACCGGGCTCAGGTCTTCGCGCTTGAGGTAGATCTCGGCCCCGAACCGGTCGGACAGATGCGCGTTACGCAGCAGCGGGGTCGGCGGGAAAACCCCGCGCATGGCGTCGGTGGCGGCGCGCGCCCTGGCTTGAAAATCGCTCATGCCCATTTCAGTGGATCAAAGCCGCGCGCCGTGCAAGTCAGTCGATGTCGCGGCCCTGTACGGCAACGCCGTAGAGCGTGGTCAGGATCGACAGGCCCAACACGGTTTGCAGCCATGACATGATCAGGTTGCCCAGCATCCCGATGGCCGGATGAATCAGGGTCAGCGCACCGACGGCAAGGCCCATCGCCAGCGAAAACAGCAAAAGCAGCACCAGCACCCCGATGATCGGCATGGACAGCGGTGCGGTCGCCGCCCACGCTTCGCCCAGCGTCAGGGGTTCGCCAATGGCGGCGGCGGGCAGGATGATCGACAGGCGCTGAAACGCCCAGATCAGTGCCAGCATCCCGGTCAGCCCCAACGCGCCGCCAACGACGCCGAACGAGCCAGAGCCGGTTCCGATCACCAGGCCGATCACGAAACTGCCGAGGCCGCCGATCACCATTGCGATCAGCACCAGCATCAGCATCCGGCCGAAATAGGCCGCGATCCGGTCGCCGTGGAAATTGGGCAGAAACGCACCGGGGTATTCCGCCAGCAGGCAATAGCGGTGCCAGGCCACGGCCATCCAGAGGATCGCGAGGATATAGGCGACGAAAAACAGCGACATCAGCCCGAGGCTTGGCAGCGCCAACCCGTCAGCCGGGAAATCGGATACGGTGACCATGGTGCCGCCGAAGATCGCAATGGCGGCGGCCAGCACCACGATTACCGGGATGGAAACGCGCAAGACAGTCTTGAGATCCCCGAAGATCATTCGCAAGGCATGCATAAAAATTCGAACGGCCATCGACACCCTTTCCGTGCTCGTTTTACGTGAATCGTTAGGGACGGGGGCCGGGGCTGTCAATCGCAGCGGGCTTGCCTTGCCCCGGACCGCAAAAGCCTATATCCCGCCTGCCAGATTTGACCAAGGAAACACTGCCCATGTCCGCGCCCAAGAAAGTCGTTCTGGCCTATTCCGGCGGCCTCGATACGTCCATCATCCTGAAATGGCTGCAAACCGAATACGGTTGCGAGGTGGTGACCTTTACCGCCGACCTTGGCCAGGGCGAAGAGCTGGAGCCCGCGCGTGAAAAGGCGCTGATGCTGGGGATCAAGCCTGAGAACATCTATATCGAGGACGTTCGCGAAGAATTCGTGCGCGATTTCGTGTTCCCGATGTTCCGCGCCAACGCGCTGTACGAAGGGCTGTACCTGCTGGGCACGTCGATCGCGCGCCCGCTGATTTCCAAGCGTCTGGTCGAGATCGCCGCCGAAACCGGTGCCGATGCGGTGTCGCATGGCGCCACCGGCAAGGGCAACGACCAGGTGCGGTTCGAACTGGCGGCCTATGCGCTGAACCCCGACATCAAGGTGATCGCGCCCTGGCGTCTGTGGGATCTAACCAGCCGGACCAAGCTGCTGGATTTCGCTGAAAAGAACCAGATCCCGATCGCCAAGGACAAGCGCGGCGAAGCGCCGTTCAGCGTGGACGCGAACCTGCTGCACACCTCGTCCGAGGGCAAGGTCCTGGAAGACCCGGCGCAGGAAGCGCCCGACTATGTCTATCAGCGGACCGTGCACCCCGAGGACGCGCCGGATACCGCGGAAATGGTCGAGATCACCTTTGAAAAGGGCGATGCCGTTGCCATCAACGGCGTGGCGATGAGCCCGGCCACCATCCTGACCAAGCTGAACGAGCTGGGCCGCACCCATGGTATCGGCCGTCTGGACCTGGTCGAAAACCGGTTCGTCGGCATGAAGTCGCGCGGGATCTATGAAACCCCCGGCGGGACCATCCTGCTTGAGGCGCATCGCGGCATCGAACAGATCACGCTGGACAGCGGCGCGGGCCACCTGAAGGATTCGATCATGCCGCGTTATGCGGAGCTGATCTATAACGGCTTCTGGTTCTCGCCCGAGCGCGAGATGCTGCAGGCGCTGATCGACAAGTCGCAAGAGCATGTCACCGGCACCGTGCGGGTGAAGCTGTACAAGGGGTCGGCCCGCACCGTGGCGCGCTGGTCGGATCATTCGCTGTATTCCGAGGCGCATGTGACGTTTGAGGAAGACGCCGGCGCCTACGATCAGAAGGATGCGCAGGGCTTTATCCAGCTGAACGCGCTGCGGCTGAAGCTGCTGGCCGCCCGGAACCGCCGCCTGAAGGGCTGAGCGGTTCGGCACAACGCAAGATCATGCGCCCCGGGGGATCCCGGGGCGTTTTCGTTTCAGCCTTTTTGCCCCGGAAAATACCGCGCCATCACCGGGGCCAGTGAAATCACCAGGATCAGCCGCAGCAAATGGTGGCTGACGACAAAGGCCAGATCGGCACCGGTGATGATCGCGATCACCACCATTTCACCCTGGCCGCCCGGCAGGAAGGACAGGAAGGTGTCGATGGGCGGGGCCAGGTGCAGAAGGCTGATCGCTTCGATAAAGACCACGCTGATCAGCGCCAGAACGGTGGAATAGGCGGCACCGGCCGTCACGAAATGGCGCAGTTCGCGCCCGGTGATGCCGACGTATTTCACGCCGACGCTGATGCCGATGAAGAACTGTGCCGCCCAGATGATTTCCGCCGGCGGACGGTGGGTGATCACGCCCGACAGCGACAGCGCCGCGGTCAGGATCATCGGGCCAAGGATCGACGCGCCGAACAGCTTGATCCGTTCCGCCACTTTCCAGCCGATCAGCCCGGCGGCGATCATGATGCCGATTTCCACCGGGTCGATCTGGCTGGCGCGCTGGCCGGGTGGGGCCGACAGATCGGCGTTCCACAGCCATTGCATGAGCAGGGGGGCGATGGTCACGATCACCAGAACGCGGGTGGCATGGATCAGCGACAGCGCGCGCGGATCGCCGCCGGCCTCTTCGCCGAAGATCAGCATGTCTTGCAGCCCGCCGGGCATCGACCCGTAATACGCGGTGGGGTGGTTCATGCCGAAGGCATAGCGGAACAGCGGATAGCCGCAGGCCGCGATCACAAGGATGAAGACCGGGACGAAGGCCAGCGTCGTGGCATAGGACGGCATCTGCGCCACTACCTGCGGGGAAACGGAACTGCCCACGGCGACACCAAGAAAGGTCCGCATGAAGATGCCGAGGGTGCCCATGCCTTTCATTTTCACGCCCGCCAGCGCCGCGGCGAGGCAGGCCAGCATCGGCCCCAGAAGCAAGGGCAGGGGCAGGCCGGCATAGACAAAGACTGCAGCGCCCACGGCCGCGACGGCCAAGGCGATGATCCTACCCAAGGGGCAGTTCCTCGAGCAGGACGGCATATTGCGCGCCGTGCTGGTCCCGGTCGCGGGGCGAGGCCTGCGGCACGGGGCGGGGGAAGGAAAACTTGATCACCGAAAGCTCGGCAATGTCGAAGCGTTTCAGGCTGTCCAGCGGCACCTTGTAAAGGTCGGCCACCCGGTCCGACGTGATCGCCTGCCGGACCTCGGCAAAGCGGTCTGCATCGCCGCAGAAGATATCAACCGTCACCCAGAACGGCCCGGCGTTCTTGGACCGCACCTTGACCACCTTTTCGCCCAGCGTCGTCATATCCGGTCCACCTGTATGCGGAAGGCGTCCATCGGGTCGGACAGGGTCAGGACGTGGTTCATGGCAAATTCATACAGCGCGCCGCGTTCGGAATGGACCGGCGAGTAGGGAAAGGCGAAGGTCGGCAGTTCCTCGTCCTCGGTCAGCGGGTAGTGCAGCAGGAACGGGTTGATCAGCTTGCCGATCTCGGTCGCCTGATCCTGCGTGTCGGCGGTGACGATGACCAGCACGCCGACCTCGACCGGGGCGCCGGTCTGTGCCTCCAGCGTGCCAAGCGTGGCGTTCACGCCGATCAGCCGGATATCGAGGACATAGCCGTCGTTCAGGCCCATCCGGCGCGCGATTTCGCGGCGCAGGAAGGTGTTCAGCTTGTCCGCCCAGAGGGCCGCGTTTTCGACGTAGCGGCGGTTGCGCAGGATGGCC
Organism: Mesobacterium hydrothermale; assembly: GCF_035818635.1. Classification (NCBI taxonomy): domain Bacteria; kingdom Pseudomonadati; phylum Pseudomonadota; class Alphaproteobacteria; order Rhodobacterales; family Roseobacteraceae; genus Mesobacterium; species Mesobacterium hydrothermale. The sequence continues at coordinate 74,339 of NZ_JAYLLH010000005.1, forward strand.
AGCAAAGTGGTCTGGTAGCCGGCCACGCGCGCCGCCTCCAGCTTGACCCGGTAGTCCGGGGCCACGACCCAGTTCGCGCCCTCGACCCGGACCGCGCCATCGCCCGCCGGGTGATACCGCGCGGCGGTCACGTCGAGATGCCCGCCGGGTTCATAAAGGATGAACGGGTCAGAATTTTCGTAAAGCATATGCGCCGACACCGAATGCGCGGTGCAGACAGCGCCTGTCGCCAGCGGCTTCACGGCAAAGCCGGTGGCATCGAAATCGGCCAGGATCACGCCGCTGGTGGGGTTCGTCGAACACAGGGCGCCGCATTCGCCGACCTTGGCCCCGTGCCATGCCGCGCCCGGATGATCGCCGTTCTGCAATGGCAGGGCAGCGATGATCGCGGTATCCGTGGTGCGCCCGGCCAGAACGATATCGGCCCCGGTGGCCAGCGCCGCCTGGATCTGTTCGGCCCCGGCCAGCGCCACGATATGGGTCATGCCGCGGATCGCGTCGGCATCCAGATCGGGGGCGGGGTCCAGCGGCGTGACCTTGCCGGCCTCGAACGCCTGCGCAATGGTTTCGGGGCTTTGTTCGGAATAGAGCCGCGCAATGGTCAGCGACTGGCCCAGGTCCTGCGCCAGTTCGCAGGTGATCTGGTACATCCAGTCGACATTGGCATCGGTGCCCGCGGTGCCGGATGTGCCGATCACCAGCGGTACACCGGCCTTGGCCCGTGCCTGCATCAGCACGCGCCATTCCGCCTTGGTCGCGGCGCGGGAATATTTCGACGTGGCCGACCCCAGAGAGGCCGGCCCGCTGTCGGTTGAACCGCCGTCGATGGCGATCAGGTCAGGCTGCATCCCGACCCCACGCCAGAGCGCGTCCTCGTCAAAGCCAAGGCCAAGCACGCCGGAGGGGATCAGGATACGTGTCATCAGTCAGAAATCGCCTGAGGTTTGCGCAGCACCTTGCGCATGAACAGCGGGGCGACGAAGCCCAGCACCGCGAAGGCCCACAGGCCGATGGAAATGGCAGAGCTGAACAGATAGGTCCAGTCCCCGTCCGACAGCACCATGGCGCGGCGCAGCGCGTCTTCCATGTTGTTGCCCAGAAGGATGCCAAGGATGATCGGCACGGTCGGGATATCCATCTTGCGGAACAGCCAGCCGATGATGCCGAAAACGATCATCAGCAGCAGGTCGAAATAGCTGCCCGACAGCGAATAGATGCCCACGAAGGAAATCATCATCACCCCCGGCAGCAGCACCCAGGGCGGCACCGACAGGATCTTGACGAAGATTTTCACCAGCGGCACGTTCATCGCCAGCAACACGAAGTTGGCGATCAGAAGCGAGGCGATGAGGCCCCAGACGACTTCTGGCCGGTCGGTGAACAGCGTCGGCCCCGGCGTGATGTTCAGGGTCATCAGCAGCGCCAGCAGAACGGCGGTGGTGCCCGAGCCGGGCACGCCCAACGTCAGCATCGGCACCAGCGCGCCCCCGGCGGCGGCGTTGTTGCCCGCCTCGGGCGCCATGACGCCCTTGGGTGCCCCCTTACCGAACCCGGAATTTTCGCCCTGCACGCCCTTTTCGCTCATGTACGCCAGGAAAGACCCAAGCGATGCCCCGGCACCCGGAAGGATCCCGGCGATGAACCCGATGACCGAGGATCGCAACATCGTCCAGATTCCGCCGACAAGTTCCTTTACCGGCACGGTCACCTTGTCCAGCTTGATGCCGATCGACGACCCTTTGCCGTGGCTTTCGATGAACACGAAGACCTCGGACACGGCGAACAGGCCGACGATGGCCACAAGGAAATCTATCCCGTCCATCAGGTGCATGTTTCCGCCGGTGAAACGCGGCATGCCGGTCTGGTTGTCCAGTCCGATCATCGCGATGCCCAGCCCGATACAGGACGCCAGCGCTGCCTTGGCCTGGTTGTTCGATGCGATCCCGCCCAGCGTGGAGAACGCCAGAAGGTACAGCGCGAAATATTCTGCCGGGCCGAATTTATAGGCGATGCGCGACAGGGCCGGGGCCAGGATCATCAGGCCGATGGTGGCAAAGAGCGCACCGAAAAAAGAGGCAAAGCCCGACAGGACCAGCGCGTCGCCGGCCCGGCCGGCCTTGGCCATGGGATAGCCGTCGAGCGTGGTCATCAGTGCCGGTTCGTCGCCGGGGATGTTCAACAGGATCGAACTGATCCGGCCGCCGTACATCGCGCCGTAGTAGACCGAGGTCATCAGCACCAGCGCCGAGGTCGCATCAAGGCCCAGCGAGAAGGCCAGCGGGATCAGGATGGCGACGCCGTTCGACGGGCCAAGCCCGGGCAGCGCGCCGATGATGGTGCCCAGGAAACAGCCGATCACGGCCAGCATCAGGGTGAAGGGCGACAGGGCAACGCCAAAGCCCATCGCTAGGTTGGACAGGATTTCCATGAACTTACCCCAGCCAGGTCTTGGGCACGGGCTGTAGACCCAGGCCAAGAATATACTTGAAGATGATGAACAGTCCGATCGACAATGCCAGACCGGTCAGCGCGGCGGGCAGGGCACGCGGCGAGATCTGAAAGCTGAGGATCCCGGCACAGACTGCCGTCGGGATCAGGAACCCAAGGGGTTTAAGCGCATAGGCATATGCCACCATCGTGATCGCGGCGATGGCAATGGCCACGAGCGTTTTCAGATCGGGCCAGTCGGGCTGTTCGTCGGGCCGAAGGATCATGACCAACCCACACAGGATCGCCACACCACCAAGGATCACCGGAAAGGTCTTGGACCCCACCGGATCGGACAGAAAGCTGGTCTGGATCTGGAAGGCGCCCGCGATATACGCGAGCGCCCCAAGGATCACGACCACTCCGAAGATGCGGTCGGTCGTCATCATTGGATTACGCCGATGTCCTTTGACATCTCGCGGATGTCGGCCACCAGACCGTCGACGTAGCCCTGGAAGTTGCTGCCGACCATGGTGAAGGGTGCCAGACCGTTGGCGGCCATGGTGTCTTTCCATTCCTGGCTGTCGGCGACGGCTTGCAGCTTGTCGGCCCAGGCCTGGAACTGTTCGTCCGAAATGCCGCGCGGAACGTACAGACCGCGCCAGTTGCCGGCGACCACGTCATAGCCCTGTTCGCGGGCGGTCGGGATGTCCTCGAAGCCCGGCACACGCTCTTCAGTCAGGATCGCCAGCGCACGCACTTCGCCCGACTGCAGGAAACCGACGATTTCCGAAATGTCGCCGGTCATCGCCTGGGTAAAGCCACCGATGGTCTGGGTGATGGCGTCGGCACCACCGTCGACACCGATGTATTTCACTTTGGTGATGTCTTGCAAACCGGCCTTTTTCAGGATCATCAGCGGCTTGAGGTGGTCAAAGCCACCCACGGCAGAGCCACCGGCAAAGGCGACGGAACCCGGATTGGCCACGGCCGCATCCACCAGATCCTTCAGCGACTTGTAGGGGCTGTCCGCGGCCACGACGATCACACCGGGGTCAATCCCGATGGCACCGACGAACCGCACCTGGTCGGCGGTTGCGCCGCCAAAGGCGTTCTGTGCCAGACGGGTGGTGGTGGCCGAGGACGCCGCCACGATCAGATCGGGGTCGTCATTGCGTTCGTTCACCACATGGGCAAAGGCCAGACCGCCGCCGCCGCCGGCCATGTTGGTCACCTGCACCGGCGCGTCGACCTGACCGATGTCATAGAGGATCTTGCCGACCTGACGGCAGGTGAAATCCCAGCCGCCGCCGGCGTTGGCGGGGGCGATGCATTCGGTGGCCATGGAAGCCGTACCGGCAATGGCAAAGGCGACGCTGGCGGCCAGCGTCTTCAACGTGATTTTCATATTTTTCCTCCCTTGGGGCATTTGCTTTCTGCCTGGTATACCAGGCGCCCGGGACCACCTAATCGCAGAATCCGGGCCTATGCAACGCTTTCGTGAACGCCACCATCAGGCGGCGCTCAGCCGCCGGTGTAGGTCCAGCGATAGGCCGGCGGGGTCGGTCCCTTGTTGCGCCCGCCCTGTTCGGTCTGTTCCCAGGCATGGGCCAGGATGCCGACGGAACGCGACAGACAGAACAGCCCGCGCGCCAGCGGTGCGGCAAAGCCGAGTTCGGCATAGATCACTGCCGTGGCACCGTCGATGTTCATCGGAACGGGCTTGCCGCGCGCCGTGGCCAGGTGGCGTTCGACGGCCTCGCCAATTTCGGCGAAGCGGCCGTCGCAGGCCCCTGCCGCGGCGGCGTCGCGCACCAGTGCCATCAGGCGCGGGGCACGGGGGTCGGTGGGTTTGTGAAAGCGGTGGCCAAAGCCGGGCAGGTACTTGCCGCGTTCGTCCTGCCAGCGGCTGATCTCGGCGGCCACGTCGCCACTGGCGTCGATCCGCTGGTAAAGTTCCACCGCCTGTTCGCCCGCCCCGCCATGCACGTCGTCCAGAAGGTTCACGGCCGAGGCCATCGCCTGGTTCAGAGAGGCGCCACAGGTCACCGCCATGCGCGCGGTTGCGATCGACGGGGCCTGCGGGCCGTGATCGACGGCAGAGACCAGCGCCGCCTCGAGCAGCCTGGCCTGCGGCTCGGTCGGCAGGGTGCCGCGCAGCATCAACCAGATCATGGCTGGAAAGCTGATGTTGCCGATCAGGTCCTGAATCGGATGGCCGCGCAATGCGATCCGGCCCGGTTCCATGTCGATGATCGCGGTCGACCACCAGTCAGACACGTCGCTCATATCGCGCGCTCCTTGCGAAGGGTTTCAACTTCGTCCTCGGTCAGGCCAAGGTCCCGCAGCACATCGTCCGTGTCGGCCCCCAGCGCGGGTGGGGCGCTGTCGACGGTCAGCGGTGCACCGTCGAACTGCATCCCGGTGCGCACGGCGCGCACCTGTCGGCCATCGGGCAGGGTATAGTCGCCGATCTGGTCACGCTGGACGTATTGCGGATGGGTCAGTGCGCCTTCCATGCTGTTGATCCCGCCCGCCGGGATGCCAAGACCGTTCAGCGCCTGTTCCCAATGGGCGACTGACTGGGCGGTCAACTTGTCCTCGATCAGCGTGTTCAGCGCATCGCGGTTCTGTCGCCGGTCGAAACGGGTGACAAAGCGCGGATCGGTGATCAGCTCTGACAAGCCAAGGTGGGTCGCCAGCGCTTCCCACTGTTCCTGCTTGTTGGCGGCGATGTTCAACCAACCATCGGCACAGCGATAGGCGGCCGAGGGCGACGAGGTCAGGTTCTGGTTGCCTGCGGGCACCGGGGCGACGCCGCCGATCAGCAGGTTGGACACCGCCCAGCCCATCGTGGCGATCAGGCTGTCCAGCATCGACACGTCAATGAACGCGCCGCGTTCCGGTGCGTTCAACGCCGCCGAGATCGCCATCGCGGCGGTCAGCCCGCCCACCGTGTCGGCAATCGGCCAGCCAGCGCGCATCGGGTTGCAGGACTTGTCACCGGTGATCGCCATCGCGCCCGACAGGCCCTGCACGATCTGGTCATAGGCCGGGCGGTCCTTGAGCGGGCCGTTCTGGCCGAACCCGCTGATCGCGCAATAGATCAGGCGGGGGTTCACGCCCTTGAGCACCTCATAGGACAGGCCCAGACGGTCCATCACCCCGGGGCGGAAGTTTTCGACCAGCACGTCGGAGGTTTCGACCAGCCGTTTCAGGATGTCCCGGCCCGTGGCAGATTTCAGGTTCAGCGTGACCGATTTCTTGCCCGGGTTCGGGGCGAGGAACGAGATCCCCATGCCCTGCGCCGACAGGTCTTCGTCCATCCCCAGTTGGCGGGCGAGGTCGCCTGATCCCGGCACCTCGATCTTGATGACCTCGGCCCCGAGGTGGGCCAGTTGATGGGTGCAGAACGGCCCGGCCAGCACGTTGGTCAGATCAAGAATGCGGATGTCGCGCAACGGTCCGGTCATGGTTCCCCCCGATTGTTTGGCACAGATGACGGGCTGGACCCGGGCAGGTCAAGGCGCAATCCCATCAGCGTTGCTGAACGGTAGAGACACAAAATGCGGATTGATTAATATGTTGATTATGTCAATTTCCACGCGCGAACAGGAGAGAGCCATGCAAGCGCGTACCCCCCTTTTCACGCCCGTGCTGATTGCCGGCTGCGTGATCATTCTTGTATCCTTTGCCATCCGGGCCAGTTTCGGGGTGTTCCAGATCCCCATCGCAGAAGAGTTCGGCTGGCTGCGGTCGGAATTCAGCCTGGCCATCGCGATCCAGAACCTGGCCTGGGGGATCGGGCAGCCGCTGTTCGGTGCGGCGGCGGAAAAGCTGGGTGACCGGCGCGCGATCATCATCGGGGCGCTGGTCTATGCCGCGGGGCTGGTGCTGTCGTCCTTTGCCGTCAGCCCGCAGGCGCACCAGTGGTACGAGGTGCTGGTCGGGTTTGGCATCGCGGGCACCGGCATGGGCGTGATCCTTGCCGTCGTTGGCCGGGCCGCGAGTGACGAAAACCGGTCGATGAGCCTGGCGATTGCCACGGCGGCGGGCAGTGGCGGGCAGATTCTGGGTGCACCGGTGGCGGAATGGCTGCTGGGGATGATGCCCTGGCAAACTGTGTTCCTTGTCTTTGCCGCCGCGATCCTTGCGGTTCTCATGGTGCTGCCGATGATGCGCGCCCCTGCTGCCAGCAAGATCGAATTGCAGGAAAGCATGGGCGAGATCCTGGGCAAGGCCTTTCGCGATCCGTCCTATACGCTGATCTTTCTTGGCTTTTTCAGCTGTGGTTATCAGCTGTCCTTCATCACGGCGCATTTCCCGGCCTTCGTGACGGAAATGTGCGGTCCGATCCAGCCCGGCGGGGTGCTGCACGGGCTGGGGGTGACGACGACCAGCGCGCTGGGCGCGGTGTCGATCGCGCTGATCGGCGCGGCCAATATCGGCGGCACGCTGCTGGCCGGCTGGGCGGGCAAGCGGTGGTCCAAGAAATACCTGCTGGCGGGGATCTATGCCGCGCGGACGGTCATCGGGGCGGTGTTCATCCTGCTGCCGATCACGCCGGTGTCGGTGATCGTGTTCTCGGTCGCGATGGGTTCGCTTTGGCTGGCGACCGTGCCTTTGACCGCCGGGTTGGTCGCGCATCTCTATGGTCTGCGCTACATGGGCACGCTTTATGGCATCGTGTTCCTGTCGCACCAGCTGGGCAGCTTCCTGGGTGTCTGGCTGGGCGGGCGGATGTATGACGCCTTCGGCGACTATACCTTTGTCTGGTGGATCGGTGTGGGTGTTGGCGCGTTCAGCGCCATCGTGCATCTGCCGGTGCGGGAAAACCGCGTGACAGGCGGCGTCCTGGCTTAGGCCCGCAAGCCTGTCAGCCGGGCGATCATGTCCCCCAGTTCGTCGGTGTGGGTATAGACAAGGCCGTGGCCCGCGCCTTCGATCACCTCTTGGTGGGCCTTGCGGTTCCATTGCGCCAACTGACCAAGCCCGGCAATCGGGATCACTGTGTCATCGCGCCCCCAGATCGCGGCCACCGGCACGCCGTTCAGCGCCACCTGTTTGTGGATCGCGGGTATGGGGTGGCGCAGGGTGTAGCGCAGACTTGACAGGACCGAGCGCAGGTAACCCCTGTAGGTCAGCTCTGCCAGTTGCATCTCTTCCAGCCGTTCAACGCTTTTTGCCACCTCGCGCTCGGCCCGGTAGCCGCGTTTCAGAACCGATGGATAGGCCATGTGGAACACCCAGTCGCCCACCACCGGCCATTCGGTGGCAAATTTCGCGGTGCGGCCAAGATCGGTTTGCATCCCGGCGGGCGCAATCAAGACCAGGCGGCGCAGCATGTTGGGGTATTTCGCGGCAAAGCCGGATGCGATGACGCCGCCCATGGAATAGCCGAACAGCGTGATATCGCCGTCGACGTCCAGCGCAGCCAAGAGGTCGTGCAGTTGCTTGACGAAATAGGCGGGGGTGTTGGCCTCTTTCGGGCGATCAGAATAGCCACGTCCATAAAGGTCGTAGATCAGGACCCGGAAGCCGAGCGAGGCCAGTTGCCGCGCCAACCCGCGCCAGACGAAAGACGGGGTGGTCAGGCCGTGCACGCAAACCGCAATCGGTCCGCGCTGCCGACCGAGCCAGCAATAGTGCGTGCGTCCCTTGGGCAGATCGACAAAGGCGCCGGGCGCGGCACGGCGCACTTCTTCGGTCATCGGTTTGCGCAGGGCTTCGCGCAGCGCCGGAACCGCTCCGGCAGCCGCGGCAGCCCAGAGAAGGGCAGCGTCCGGGGTCACGACGGGGCGCGCCAGCGGTCGAGGATGTATCGGCTTGTCATCAGGTCAAGATGCGCGCCGCCCCCGTTCTTGAAAAGCGTGATGTCCTCTGGCGCGCGCTGAAACGGCGCAAGATCATAGAAATCGCCCAGAACGTCGGCACGGGAAATGACCCCGTTGACCAGCGGGGTCTTGAGCTCCCCGATATGGTCAAGCGTGGTGTCGAAACTGTCGACGAACACCCGCGCGTGGCGAATTGCGGTATCGTCGGCCTCTCGCATGTCGGGACGATAGGCCCCGATCAGGTCAAGGTGCTGGCCCGGGCGCAGCCAGTCGCCCTTGATCACGGGGTCGGTCGTCATCGTGGCGCAGGTGATGATATCGGCCTGTGCCACCGCCTCTGCCAGATCGGGCAGGGCCTGCGCATTGGGCAGGTCGTCGGCCATGGCCTGTGCCTTGTCGAAGGTGCGGTTCCACAGCAGGAACCGGGCACCCGGGAACCCGGCGGAATATGCCTCGTACAGCGAACGGGCCACGGTGCCGGCCCCGACGATCAGCACCAGTTTGCTGTCCGGGCGCGCCAGGTGCAGTGCGCCCATCAGGCTGTCGCCCGCGGTTTTCCACTTGGTCACCAGGTGGAAGTCGATCACCGCTTCGAGCAGGCCGTCGGTATCGGAATACAGGCAGACACCCCCGTTCACGGATGGTGTGCCGATCGCGGTATTGCCGGGAAAGATCGTGGCGCTTTTCACCGCAAGCCCCAGCCCGTCGATCCAGGCCGCACGGTTCAACAGCGTGTCGGCCCCGCGATAGAGGAAGGTGTCAGCGATGTCGGCCTTGGGCAACCGATGCCCGGCCTTGAACGCTTCGACCAGACCAAGCCAGTCCAGCCTGGTTTCGCCCTCGAACGGGATGAAGTCCGGAGTGGTCATGGCTCTGCCCTTTCCAGAAGGCCGTGACGGGCAAGGCAGGTTTCCCAACCTTCGGGCCCCTCGAACAGGTGGGTTTGCCAGCCACGCGCGCGGGCGGCGTCGATATTGGCCGGACTGTCGTCGGTGAACAGCAGCCGATCCGGTGCGATGCCGCAGTCTGACTCGACATGGGCAAAGATCGCGGCATCGGGTTTCGCCATCTTCAACCGGCCAGAGATATAGCGGCGGTCGAAATCCCGAAGGAACGGAAAAGCGATTTCGGTCAGGTCGAACGCCCCGTCGGGAAAGTTGCTGAGTGCGAAGACCGGAATGTGCTGCCGCCGCAAGGCTTGCAACGTTTCAACAGACCGGTCGATCTGGCCCGGCACCAGCGACAGCCAGTCATCGACCCACATCCGGATTTCGGCCTGCCATTCCGGGTACCGACCGGCAAGTTCGGTAAACAGGGCCTGCATGTCGCCGCCCTGGTCAGCCTTTAGGTGGGTTTCGAACAATGGCACGTCGGAAAACAGCTGTGCGCTGCGCGCGTCGCCCAGCACGCGGTCGAAATGCGCGCGCGGTTGCCAGTGCAGCAACACGTTGCCGATGTCGAATATGACGGCTTCGATTGCCATGCCGTGTTGCCCCCTGCGTTGTCTTGCCCGCAACCTATCGGCGTTTGTGCGGAGGGCAAAGCCCTGTCAGCGCCGTTTCGGAGTTTCCAGTGATGTGCGACCGCGCAGTGTCTCTCTCCAGATCATGAACAGACCGGAGCCAAGGATGAGTGCGATGCCGCCCATGGCCACGCTGTCAGGCCATTCGCCAAACACGACCAGCCCCCAAACCACGGCCAGCGGCATTGCGGCGTATTCGAACGGGGCCACCAGCGCCGCTTCGGAAATGCGATAGGCGACAGAGATGAAATAGCCGCCGGTGACAGACGTGGCGCCGATGACCAGGAAAATCCACAGGTCATGTGGATCGGGCCAGACCCAGGCGCGGAACAGAAAGGCCAGAGACGGATCGGATTGATTGCCGAATTGTCCGCGCCCGAACATCAGCCCCATCGCCAGCGCGACGACAATGAACACGACCTGAATGTAGAACGCCAGCGCCAGCGCGCTTTCGGTTTTGCCGATGTGGCGGGTCAGAATGTGCAGCGCGGCATAGCCGAAGGCGGCCAGCATCGGCAGAAGCGCCGCCCACTGGAACGCCGCCGTGCCCGGGCGCAGCACGATCAGGACACCCAGAAGCCCGACGAAAATCGCGCTCCATCGCAGGGGGCCAACGATTTCGCGCAGGAAGATGACGGAAAACACGGTGATCAGTAGCGGCGAGACAAAGAAGATCGCCACGCCTTCAGCCAGCGGCATCGCGGCCAACCCCAGGAAAAACGTCATGTTGGCCATCACCACGCAGGCCCCGCGCGCGATGTGCCAGCCCAGTTTCCTTGTCCTCAGCGCGGCCCACCCGCCCGACAGCGGGCGGAAGACGGTCAGAAGAAAGACAAGGCTGATGATGGCCCGTATCAGCACCACCTGGTGCAGGGCATAACCGCCCGACAGGAATTTGATCACCACGTCGTTGACGGAAAAACAGACCACCGCGATCACGGCGCTGAGACTGCCCAGGAGGGCGGGGTTGGATCGGATCGCGGTCAGCATCTGCACAGATGGTCAGACAAGACCGTCAGCGTCTAGCCTCTTTGCGACGCCTTGCGCATCGCGGTTTCCAGTGCGTTCAGAAAACGCGACTTGTCAGATTTGGAAAAGGCCCGGCCGCCGCCCTGGCGGAACGGATCGGCGGCGCGCAGATCGGCCATCAGGTCGCGCATCGCCAGTTGCTGGCCGATGTTCGCCTCGGTGAAGGGCTCTCCGTTGTGGCGCAACACCTGCGCGCCGGCCGCCACGCATTTCGCCGCCAGCGGGATGTCGCCCGTCACCACCACGTCGGCGGGTCCGGCGCGTTCGGCGATCCACTTGTCGGCCTCGTCCGGGCCATCCGGGACGATGACGGTTTCGACATAGGGGTTGCGCGACGGGCGCAGCCCGCCGTTTGAGACCAGCATCATCTGCACCTTGTGCCGGGTGGCGACCTGTTCGGCCTCTGCCTTGACCGGGCAGGCGTCGGCGTCGATGTAGAGCGTCATTGGCGGTCCTCCAGCTTGTCGATCAGCGCCTGAGGGGCGATGTCGCGATACGTCGCCCGCCACACCGGCATGTGCAGCCTGCCCAGTGCGTCGGCATCGGCAAGTTGCGCCGGACGGATCGTTGCGGGATCAGGCAAACAGCGCCTCGGCGTGAAAGGCGATGTGATCGGGCATGAAGGTCGAGACGAAGTAATAGCTGTGGTCATAGCCCTTCTGCATGCGGAAGGTCCCGTCCTGCCGTTTTGCCGCCATCGCTTGCGACAGGGTTTCGGGGCGCAGCAGGTTCAGGAACTGGTCGTCAGTGCCCTGGTCCACCAGCACGGGCCCATCAAATCCGTGCTGCGCCATCAGCTTGCTGGCGTCATGCGCCCCCCAGGTGCGTTCGTCGTCGCCGATATACGCCGCCAACTGGACCCGGCCCCAGTCGCTGCCGGTCGGGTTGGCGATCGGGGCAAAGGCGGATACCGAGCGGAACCGGCCCGGCAGGCCCATGGCCAGCGTCAGCGCGCCATGCCCGCCCATGGAATGCCCGGTGATGGCCTGGCGGCTCATGTCCAGGGGAAAGTTGGCCGCCAGCACGGCGGGCAGATCGTCTGCCACGTAATCCCACATGTTGAAATGCGGGGCCCAGGGGGCCTCGGTCGCGTTCACATAGAACCCGGCGCCCTTGCCCAGGTCATAGGCTTCGTCATCGGCCACGTCATCGCCGCGTGGCGAGGTGTCGGGGAAGACCAGCGCAATGCCTGCCTCGGCGGCCCAGCCTTGCGCGCCTGCCTTGGTCATGGCGTTTTCATGGGTGCAGGTCAGGCCCGACAGGTACCACAACACGGGTACCGGGCCATCGGCGGCCTGCGGCGGCAGGAACAGACCAAAGGTCATGTCGCAGGAACATGCCGTGGACGCATGGGTATAGACCCCCTGAACGCCGCCGAAACACTTGTTTTCTGAAACTGTCTGCATGGGGACCCCTCCAACTTTGATCCTTGGCTACCGCATCGGCGCGGCGGGGCCAAGCGGGATCAGACGCCGGTGACCCAGGCGATCACAAGCGACACGGTCAGGATGCTGATCGTGGTCGAAATCAGGATCGAGGCCGACACCCGTTGCGGCGCGATGCCGTAGTGCTGGGCCAGGATGAACACGTTGCCGGCGACGGGCAGGGCGGCGGCCGAGACGATCACCCCGGCCTTGTAGGGATCGGTGGGAAAAAAGACGAAGGCCCCCGCCGCGACGAACGCCGGGTGCAGGATCAGCTTGCAAAAGCTGAGCCAGCCCGCGATCTGCAACCGTTCGGCGGATTTCGACGCCAGAGAGGCGCCGATGGCAAAGAGCGCGCCGGGGGTCGCCGCCGCGCCCAGCGTCGACAGGAATTCGTTGACCGCCGCCGGGATCGGCACCGACGTCGCCGACACGCACAGCCCCAGAACGATGGCAACGATCATCGGGTTCTTGGCCAGGCCAAGCGCCACGGTGCGGAAGATGGTGATGTCCATCTTGCCCTGACGTGACCCGACCACAAGGATCACCAGCAGCGACGAAAACACGATCAGGTCGGTCGACAGCACAAGGATGATCGGGCCTATGGCCTCTTGTCCCAGAAGCAGGGCCAACATCGGCACGCCCAGGAATCCGGTGTTTCCGATGGCGGCGCATTGCGCCTCGATCGCGGCGGTCTGGGTATCGAGCCCGCGCAGGAACGCCACCGCCATGGCGATGCCATAGACCACCGCCGTGCCCCAGAGATAGGCCGCCAGCACGCGCCCGTCATAGATTTCCGACAGCGACAGGTTGGCCGAGAACCGGAACAACATCGCCGACAGGGCAAAGTAGAAGACGAACTTGGTCAGGTAGGCGGTGGCTTCCTCGGTAAAGAACCGCGTGCGCCCGGCGACGTAGCCGACGCCGATCAGCGCGAAAAAGGGCAGGGTCTTTAGGAAGATATCGAGCATGAACGTCTTGGTAGCACGGTGGTGGGCGTGGTCAATCGCGATGCGGCGGTTCGCAGGGGCCGCCCGCCATGCAACGTTGCGCGGTTTCCAGCAGATCCGGCGTCGGTTCGGGATACAGCATTCCGGGGCAGGGCGAGGCGGTGATGACGTAGTCGTCGCCCTCTCGCTTGAGAAAGGCGAGGTAGCGGATCCCGGACAGCGGCGTGGCGCACCGGTGGCCACGGCACCGCAGGCGCAGGGTCACCGGTACCCGCAGGCCAGGGTGAAACCCGCGACGGCTGAGCGAGCTGCCCTTGAAGAATGCCTTGATGTCGGTGGATGCGGGCGGGTTGCCCGCCCGGTCTGGGTCGTGCCGGGGCACCGAGCGCACGTCGAACATCAGCGTGCCACGGGCGATCAGGTACAGGTCGTCAGAGGCCTGCGTGCGCCGGAAATCGGAGTCGAAACTGGCGGGCGGGCAGGACAGCGCCCACGCCGGAAGGGGAAAGATGAGCGCGGCGATCAGAGCCGCGCGGCAAAGCATTGCAGAACCTTTTCGTAGACCGCGCGCTTGAACGGAACGATCTGGCCGGGCAGGTCGGCGGGCGGCAGCCAGCGCCATTCGCTGAATTCCTGATGATCGTCCGCATCCAGCCGGATATCGCTGTCCTGACCGTGGAACCGCAGCAGGAACCATTTCTGTTCCTGCCCCTTGAAGCGGCCTTTCCAGATCTTTGGCACGATGTCATGCGGCAGGTCATAGGCGATCCAGCCGTCGGTTTCGGCCTCGACCGTCACCAGCGATGCCGGGACACCGGTTTCCTCTTCGAGCTCGCGCAGGGCGGCGGCCCGCGGGTCTTCGTTCTTGTCGATTCCGCCCTGTGGCATCTGCCAGGCCGGAACCTCGCTGTCGATGCGCTGGCCGACAAAGACGTGGCCGTCACCGTTGACAAGCATCACGCCGACATTGCGGCGATAGGGCAGTTGGGCGATCTCTTCGGGGGTCATGGCCTTTGCCTTTTTCTTGCTCACGCCAGAAGCCCGGGCGCGGGCCGGATCGCGCCGGTTTCGATCCCGCGCCAGTTGGTGACGGGGGCGTTCATTCGTTTCAGCGTCGCGGGGTGGTTCGGGTCCAGCACGCCCAGACGCACCAGAAGGGCGGCCATGGTGCATTCGCTGGCCCGGGTCGCACCGTCCAGCGCCTTGAGCGCGACACCCATGCGGCGTTCGGGCAGGATGGCGATGAAATAGCCCTCTGCCCCGGTTTTCAGTGCGACGGGTTCCGTTGTGGCGCGCATCAATTCGGTGCAGGCACGGCCTTCGCCGGCGACGTTTTCGGGATAGGTATACATGGCCTTGACCAGTTGCGCGGCCGCCTGCGACAGGCTGTCTGACCGGTCGTGCGCCGAAGCGAAGAACGCCATCGCGCGGGCCATGCCGTGCATCGTGGTGGCAAAGTTCGGGGCCGAACAGCCGTCGATACCATAGCCCGGGCTGTCCATCCCGGTGACGGTTTCGAATGCGTCGCGGGCGGCCTTTTGCACCGGATGGTCGATTTCGACATATTCCGGACCGGCGCCCAGGTGTTTCGTCAGGGTCAGGAAGCCGCAGTGCTTGCCGGAACAGTTGTTGTGCACCTGGCACGGTGACTGGTCGGTCTTGATCATCTCTTTCTTCAGATCGGGATCGCGGGTCTGTTGCGGGCCGCAGCGCAGGGCGTCGTCGTCAAGACCAAGGTCCGCGAGCCAGGCATTCGCCATGTCGACGTGCAGCGGCGCACCCTGGTGGCTGGCACAGGACAGCGCCAGCTGGCTTTCGGTCAGGCCGAATTTCGACGCGGCACCAGAGGTGACCAGCGGCAGCGCCTGGATCATCTTGGACGAACTGCGCGGCAGCATCACCGCGTCCGGGTCGCCCCAGGCCTCGACGATCTGGCCGGTATCATCGCAGATCACGGCGTGGCCGAAATGGTGGCTTTCGGCGAAGGGGCCACGCCAGATTTCGACGAGCGGTGCGGGTGCAATGGGCATGTGATCCTCACAAACAGGCGAAATTCTGCCAAGAGGGCTTTCGCGGTCTTGGTATTTCAGTCTAATGTGCCGTCGTCGAGTGTAAAATGGTTGCGCGCAAGAACAAGCCGGAACAGGTATGGCGCAACACAAGGATTGAGGCAAATGACAGCTGGAGGCTGGCACATGGTATCCATCTTTTCGCGGAGTGTGGCCGGGGCGTTGCTGTGTCTGTCGGCGACCGCATCGCTGGCGCAGGAAGAAAGCACCAACCGCGTCAACTCTGTCACGGACTGGAGCGTTTTCGAGGAAAGCGATCCGCGTGAATGCTGGGCGGTGACGACCTACAAGGAAAGCGTCAACACCAAGGAGGGCCGGGTGGTTGCAGTGACCCGTGGCGACATCCTGCTGATGGTGTTTTTCCGCCCGGGCGCCGAGGTCAAGGGCCAGGTGGCCTTTACCGGCGGCTACCCGTTCGCGCCGGGGTCGACCGTCAACGTCAATGTCGACGGCAACGAGTTCGAACTGTTCACCGAGGGCGAGTGGGCCTGGCCGGCAACGCCGGCCGACGACGCCAAGCTGGTGACCGCGATGAAACGCGGATCGTCCGCCATTGTCGCGGCGCGGTCGTCGCGTGGCACGAACACCAAGGACACGTTTTCACTGCTTGGGTTCACGGCGGCGATCGAGGACGCGGAGAAGCGCTGTTCACAGTAAGGTGCGCGTTTGACCCGTGGGGGGCCAGCCCCCCACACCCCCCGGGATATTTTCAGCAAGATGATGGGACGGGCCGATCGGTCCGTGGCTTAGGCTTTTGCAAATCCCCGCGAATCCTGTATGAGAAGTGCCTGTTTTCCCGAAGGACGACCCCATGGACGCCACCGCGCCGATCACCCAGGACGTTGCAACGATCCCCCGCAAGCTGCCGGAGGGGCCGGTCAACCTTGTCGGGTTGACCCGTGACCGGATGCGCGATGCCCTGATCGCGATGGGCACGCCGGAAAAGCAGGCCAAGATGCGGGTCAACCAGATCTGGCAGTGGCTGTATCATTGGGGCGTGCGCGACTTTGCCGAGATGACGAACCTCGCCAAGGCCTATCGCGCGCAGTTGGCCGAGCATTTCGTGATCGCCCTGCCCGAGGTGGTGACCAAGCATGTCAGCGCCGATGGCACCCGCAAGTACCTGGTGCGGATCGCCGGCGGGCATGAGGTCGAGGTGGTCTATATCCCCGAGGAAGACCGGGGCACGTTGTGCATTTCGTCCCAGGTGGGGTGCACGCTGACCTGTTCGTTCTGTCACACCGGCACGCAGAAGCTGGTGCGCAACCTGACCGCCGGGGAAATCGTCGGGCAGATCATGCTGGCGCGCGACGACCTGGACGAATGGCCGGAACCGGGGCAGGGAACGGGCGAGAACGGCCCGCGACTTTTGTCCAACATCGTGCTGATGGGCATGGGTGAGCCGCTCTATAATTTCGACAACGTGCGAGACGCGATGAAGATCGCGATGGATGGCGAAGGGATCGCCCTGTCGCGTCGCCGGATCACGCTGTCGACCAGTGGCGTCGTGCCCGAGATCGCCAAGACCGCCGAGGAGATCGGTTGTCAGCTGGCGGTGAGTTTCCATGCCACGACCGACGAGGTGCGCGACAAGCTGGTGCCGATCAACAAGCGCTGGAACATCGAGACATTGCTGAACGCGCTGCGGGATTATCCCAAGGTGTCGAATTCGGAACGGATCACGTTCGAATACGTGATGCTGAAGGATGTGAACGATAGCGATGCGGATGCGCGGCGGCTGGTCAGCCTGATCAAGGGCATCCCGGCCAAGATCAACCTGATCCCCTTCAACGAATGGCCCGGCGCACCGTATCAGCGCAGCGACTGGGCGCGGATCGAGGCCTTTGCCGATATCGTCTACAAGGCGGGCTACGCCTCGCCGATCCGGACTCCGCGGGGGGAAGATATCATGGCGGCCTGCGGGCAGCTGAAATCGGCGACCGAGCGCGCGCGGAAGTCGCGGGCGCAGATCGAAGCGGAAACCAAGGCCGGTTGATGCCCGGTTCGAGGTGATGCGAGGGGGCTGTCTGCCCCCTCGCGCTCCCCCGAGGATATTTTCGGCAAGATGATGAGGCTAGGCAGGCGCGATGTCGATCGTCGTGACCTGGCGGTAGGGTTTTTCCGGTGTGAAGATGACTGACGGAAAGGCTGGTTGGTTGACCGCGTCGGGGAAGTTCTGCGGCTCGAGCGCGAAGCCGGTGAACGCGGCGTGTGTCTGACCGGGCAACTGTGTGCCCCTGGGGGACAAGCCGCCGCCGGTGTAGAGTTGCACCCCCGGCTGATCGGTGGTCAGGCGCAGGCGCAGGCCGTTCGGGGCGGTTACCGTGACGGCCGGCTGCGCGCCACTGAGCACCAGGTTGATATCGCTGCCGATCCGGTCCGGGTCAGCCTTGCCAAGGGTGCAGGGGGTACGGAAATCGTATTTCGTGGAAGCAACCGGGACGATCCGGCCTGTGGGGATCAGCGCATCGTCGACCGGCGTGTAGGCGCCCGCGTTGATCTGCATGCCGTGATCCCAGATCGGCCCGGATCCCATCAGGTTGTAATAGTTGTGATTGGCCATGTTGATCGGCGTCGGGCGGTCGGGTGTCGCCGTCATGTCATAGGTCAGGGCGGTTCCGTTGAGCGTGACGATCACCTGAACGTCGACCTCACCGGGAAAGCCCATGTCGCCATCAGGCGAGTGCAGCGACAGGCGCACCCGCCCGGGGCCGTCGGGCGCCATTGCCCAGTGCCGATGCTGCCAGCCGTCGGGACCCCCATGCAGCTGTTTCGTGCCTTCGTTTGCCGGCAGGACCCAGGTTTCGCCGTTCAGCGTGAACCGCGCCCCGGCGATCCGGTTCGCCACGCGCCCGACGATCACCCCCATGGAGCCGGGAAAACGGCGGTAGTCTTCAGCGTCGGCGTGCCCGAGAACGGCGTGTACTGTCGCGCCGCTGGCGTCGCGGACCTGCCAATCCTGGGTGATCGCGCCAAGTGACAGCAGAGTCACGGCGCTGTCGCCGTCCCGCAGGGTGTGGGTCTGGATCGTGGTCATGTCGGGCCTTCGCAGCGATGGGTGGCGTGATGATCACCGGCTTTCGCGCGCTGTCAAACCCGCCGGATGCATGCGCGATGGGCTGCGCCATTTGTGCATCGGGTTCGGGGTGCGCGTTGCGTGCGGCGCACTCTTGCCTCGGGTTCGCGCATCGCCCATAACGCTGAGAGTGCAGATTTCGCGAAAAGGGACCGAAGCCCATGACCACCGAAGCGCCCGAAACCAAGATCGTGGACAGCTATCGCATCGCCTGTGACGGCGGTGAAGGGGCGTTGGGCCATCCCCGGGTCTGGCTGCAGATTCCGCATGAAAGCGGCGTGGTCGAATGCCCCTATTGCGACGCGAAATACGTCCACGCGGATTTCAAGGACAAAGCCTGAAACGGCTGCGGCTGATCCTGTCCCCGGTCGCGTGACGCGCGCGTCACTTTGGATACGCCCGCGGGGCGACCGGCGTCCGGCTTGTGGCGGCGGTGTTTCCTGGCCTGTCACGCGTTGCCGGCGAATTCCTTGATGGCGCGGAGGAAGATACCGGCACCGACCGGGATCAGGGCGTCGGGGAAGTCATAGTCAGGGTTGTGAAGTTCGGGGTGATCTTCGCCCGAGCCCAGGAACAGCATTGCGCTGGGCATGTGGTGGCCAAAAAGCCCAAAATCCTCGGACGCGCGCATGGGCAGCCCTTCGGAGACGCGTGGCAGCGGCGCGCAGGCGCGGTCGAGAAGCGCGGTGGCCTGCTCATCGTTGATGCAATGGCCGAAGGGTTCGTGAATCGTGATCTCGGGCGCAAAAACGCCAGCGAGGTTGGCGACCAGGGCCCGTGCCTCGCCTTCTAGGGCGGCCATGTCATCGTCGAGCAGTGTGCGCAGGGTGACCCAGACTTCGGCCCGGCCGGGCGAGATGCCGAACGCCTGTTCGCCCAGAACGGCATGGGTGACGGTGGTCAGTCGGAACCCGGGCGCGTCGGTGGCGACGTTGTTTGTCAGCGCCTCCAATGCCGGGATCAGGGCCACCAGTGCGCTGCCCGGCGATCGGCCGTTCTGCGGTTGCGACGAGTGCGAGGTGCGTCCGGTCAGCACGATCTTGACCCCGCGTGAGGCGCAGTTGACCGGGCCGGGCTGCAAGGACACAGAGCCCAGTGGAATTTTCGGCAAGTTGTGCAGCGAAACCGCCATGCTGGCCCGCAAATCGGCAAACCGCGGGTCGGCGATGACATCGCGCGCGCCATCGCCGCTTTCCTCTGCGGGTTGGAACAACAGGATCACGCGGGTGTCGGGCGGGCGGCGCGACAGGCACTGTGCCACGGCATAGAGGATCGCCATGTGTCCGTCATGGCCGCAGGAATGCGCCACCCCTGCGGTTTCGGACCGATAGGCCGGTGTGCCGGTTTCCAGAATCGGCAGCGCGTCCAGTTCGCAGCGGATCATCAATGCGCGGTCACCGCGGCCGAATTCCGCCGCAACGCCGGTTCCGCCCAGCCCTGTCAGCAAACGGGTGGGGTTCAACGGGGCCAGGTGATGGGCGATCATCCGGGCGGTTTCGACCTCGTGGTTCGACAGTTCCGGTGCACGGTGAAGCGCATGGCGCAGAGCACGGGCTTCGGCTTCGACGCGTTCGTCAATCTGCCAGTCTGCGGGAAGGTCTGCGGTCATCTCTGCCTCGGTCGTCTGTCGAAATCTGGTCCCATCTTTTGTGCGAAGCCTCGAACCGAAACGCAACCGCCAAACATCGGCTGGCGGCGCGGCGGCGATCATGCCAGAACAGACCCCACAAGAACCGCGGAGGATGACGCCCATGGGCACGCAATTCGGCAAGGGATGCCACCTGCACCTGATCGACGGATCGGCCTTCATCTTTCGCGCCTATCACGCGCTGCCGCCGCTGACGCGGAAGTCCGACGGGCTGCCCATCGGGGCGGTCAGCGGCTTTTGCAACATGTTGCACCGCTACGTCGAAGGCAACTCTGGCCCCGATGCGCCGACCCATGTCGCGGTGATCTTTGACAAGGGCAGCCACACGTTCCGCAACGATCTTTATGATCAGTACAAGGCCAACCGCGAGGCGATGCCCGAAGACCTGCGGCCGCAGATCCCCCTGACCCGGAAAGCGACCGAGGCGTTCAACATCGCCTGCAAGGAGCTGGAAGGCTACGAGGCCGATGACATCATCGCCACGCTGTCCTGCCAGGCGCGCGATGCCGGGGGCCGGGTAACGATCATCAGTTCCGACAAGGACCTGATGCAGCTGGTGGGTGACGGCGTCGAAATGTTGGACGCGATGAAAAACAAGCGCATCGACGTGGACGGCGTGCGCGAAAAATTCGGCGTCGGGCCGGACCGCGTGGTGGATGTGCAAGCGCTGGCGGGTGACAGTGTCGACAACGTGCCCGGGGCCCCGGGGATCGGGATCAAGACCGCCGCCTTGCTGATCAACGAATTTGGCTCTCTCGAAGCGCTGCTGGATCGCGCCGACGAGATCAAGCAGCCCAAGCGACGCGAAACCCTGATCGAGAAACGCGACCAGATCGAGCTGTCCAAGCGGCTGGTTCAACTGGACTGCAACACCCCGCTGGATTTCACGCTGGACGACCTGGAGGTGAAGGACCCCGATCCCGAAACCCTGTTGGGATTCCTGGCCGAGATGGAATTCCGCACCCTGACCAGGCGCATCGCCGACGCGCTGGGTGCCGAGGCCCCGGTGATTACCGACGCGCCCGCCGACGTGCCCGA
This sequence comes from Mesobacterium hydrothermale, assembly GCF_035818635.1. NCBI lineage: Bacteria > Pseudomonadati > Pseudomonadota > Alphaproteobacteria > Rhodobacterales > Roseobacteraceae > Mesobacterium > Mesobacterium hydrothermale. The sequence continues at coordinate 95,356 of NZ_JAYLLH010000005.1, forward strand.
TGCGCCGGGCAGCACAGCGCCGGAATGGCCCGCCATCGACGCATCCAAATACGAATGCGTGCGCGACATGGATCGGCTGCGCGACTGGATCGCACGGGCCACGGACAAGGGTTGGGTCGCGGTCGACACCGAAACCACCGGGCTGAACGAAATGCGTGCAGATCTGGTCGGTGTCTGCCTGTCCATCGACCCCGGCGCGGCGTGCTACATCCCGCTGACGCACAAGGCAGGCGGCGCGGATGATCTGTTCGGCTCTGACGATCTGGCCGAAGGGCAGATTCCGCTGAACGACGCGCTGGATGCGCTGAAGCCGCTGCTGGAAGATCCGGCTGTGATGAAGATCGGGCAGAACATGAAATACGATGCCAAGGTGCTGAGGCGCTATGGCATCGACGTGGCCCCGATCGACGACACCATGCTGATGTCTTATGCGATGCACGGCGGGGAACACAGCCACGGGATGGATTTCCTGTCGGAAAAGTACCTTGGGCATCAGCCGATCCCGATCAAGGAATTGCTGGGCACCGGCAAGAGCCAGATCACCTTTGAGCGGGTGCCGATCGACGACGCGGTGAAATATGCGGCCGAAGATGCCGACGTGACCCTGCGCCTGTGGCACCTGTTCAAGCCACAATTGCACAAAGCCCACGTCACCCGTGTCTATGAAGGGCTGGAACGCCCGCTGGTACCAGTGCTGACGCGGATGGAAATGGCGGGCATCAAGGTGGATCGCGATACGCTGTCGCGCATGTCCAACGCCTTCGCCCAGAAGATGGCCGGGTTGGAGTCCGAGATTCACGAACTTGCCGGGGAAGCATTCAACGTCGGATCGCCCGCGCAACTGGGTGACATCCTGTTCGACAAGATGGGGCTCGAGGGCGGCAAGCGCGGCAAGAACGGCAAATATTCCACCGGCGCGGATATCCTGGAAGACCTTGCGACAGAACATGAACTGCCGCGCCGGGTGCTGGACTGGCGTCAACTGTCGAAACTGAAATCGACCTATACCGATGCGTTGCAGGACCACATCAACCCGGACACTGGCCGGGTGCACACGTCCTATTCCATCGCGGGGGCGAACACCGGGCGTCTGGCCTCGACCGATCCGAACCTGCAAAACATCCCCGTCCGGTCAGAAGAAGGCCGCCGCATCCGCGAGGCCTTTGTGGCCGAGCCGGGCAAGGTTCTGGTCAGCCTTGACTACAGCCAGATCGAACTGCGCATCCTGGCGCATATCGCCGATATCGAGGCGCTGAAACAGGCCTTCCGCGAAGGGCAGGACATTCACGCCGCCACCGCGTCGGAAATGTTCGGCGTGCCGCTGGACGAAATGACCCCGGACGTGCGGCGGCAGGCCAAGGCCATCAACTTTGGTGTGATCTATGGCATCTCGGGTTTTGGTCTGGCGCGCAACCTGCGCATCCCGCGGGCCGAGGCGCAGGGCTTTATCGACCGGTATTTCGAACGTTTCCCTGGCATCAAGACCTACATGGAAGAGACCACGGCCTTTGCCCAGAAACACAACCGTGTCGAAACCCTGTTCGGGCGGGTCATCCACACGCCAGAGATCAACGCCAAGGGTCCGCGCGCAGGTTTTGCCAAACGTGCGGCGATCAATGCCCCGATCCAGGGGACCGCGGCGGACATCATCCGCCGGGCGATGGTGCGGATGGATGACGCAATTGCGGGGCTTCCCGCCAAGATGCTGTTGCAGGTGCACGACGAACTGCTGTTCGAGGTCGAGGAAGGCGCGGTCGATGACTTGATCGCCGCGGCACGCGACGTGATGCAGGGCGCGGCAGAGCCGGTGGTCAAGCTGGACGTGCCGTTGATCGTGGATGCGGGCAAGGGCGCCAACTGGGCTGAAGCGCACTGAATGGCGGGGCAGGTGCCCCGGTCAGCCATCGCTTTCCAGCTTTACCCGCAACTCGCGCAGCACCGGCAGGGCGGCGCGGACCTTGTCATCGCCCAGTTCGGCGACCATTTCGTTGATCAGCGGCGTGATCGCATCCAGCGCGCTGTCGCGGGCGCGGCGGCCTGCGGTGCTGATCGACACCAGCTTGCGCCGGGCGTCGTCCCAGTCGGGGCGGATGTGGATATAGCCCGCGATTTCCAGCTTGGTCAGCGTGTTGGTCATTGCTCCGCGCGTGACGTGAAAGCTCTTGGCGAGTTGCGCCGGGGTCTTTTCCGACCCGCCCCGAGCAAGGTGGTTCAGCACCGAGAAATGCGAGATCTCCATCCGGTCGGGCAACACCCGTGTCAGCCGGTTCCGCACCAGCTGATCCGCTGTCAGCAGCTCGCTGAACAGCGAGATCGCAAGGGCATTGTGTTCACGCATCCGGAGGGCTGTATTTTCTATCATGTTGTAAAGACGGGACTTTCCGCCTCGCATCCTGCACGGCTGCCGGGTCGAGGTCAACGAAACTCACGCCCGGCGCGGTGCCGGCATCAACCAGAACCTCGCCCCATGGTGAAACCGCAAGCGAATGCCCATGGGTTGTGCGCGGCTTGCCTGTGCTCAGCTTGTGTTTGCCAGTCTGCGCCGGGGCCAGGACATAGGCACCGTTTTCGATCGCGCGGGCGCGTAGCAGCGGTTCCCAGTGCATGACGCCGGTGGCGGGCGAAAACGCGGCCGGCACCGTCAGGATCGTCGCCCCCGCCTGCGCCAGGTCACGGAAAAGATACGGAAAGCGCAGGTCATAGCACACCGCCATGCCGACCTTGCCAAAGGGCGTTTCAGCGACGACGGCGCGGTTGCCCGGCGCGAAACCGGCGCTTTCGCGGAAGGTTTCGGTTTCGGTCACCTGCACGTCGAACATGTGCAGCTTGTCGTACCAGGCGTGGATGTCGCCATTGGGCGCGATCAGGAAAGACCGGTTGGCAAAGCGGTCTTCGGGCGGGTCCGATTTCACCGCCAACGATCCGGCCAACAGCCACAGCCCTAAGCGCGCCGCGGCGTCACGCAGACCCGCCAGCGTCGGATCGCTGTCCTGCGGATGAAGAACCGCACGCTGGTGGTCGCGGCTTTGCGACACGCAGTTCGTTACTTCTGGCGTCAGGGCAAACCCGGCACCGCCCGCTTTCGCCTGTTGCAGCATCGCGTTGACGGTCGCCAGGTTTTCCGCCGGATCATCGGTCGAGCTGATCTGAAGCAGCGCCGCCCGCATCACGCTTGCAGCAGCGGGTCCAGCTTGCCCGCCCTTTCCAGCGCATACAGGTCATCGCAACCACCGACATGAGTGCCACCGATGAAGATCTGCGGCACGGTGCGCCCGCCATTGGCGCGTTGGACCATTTCGGCCTTGCGGTCGGCTTCCGACCACACGTCGACTTCGGAAAACGCCACGCCTTTCTGGGTCAGCAGGCGCTTGGCCGCGTGACAGAAGCCGCAAAATGGCGTGGTATAGATTTCAACATCTTGCATCGGTGTACCCCTTTGTCCCCATTTGTCGGAGATTTAGGCATCCTTTGCAACGCGCGCCAGCGCCGCAATGCAAACCGTGTTTGCGCCAGCGTCATGGCAGGCCTCGGCGGCGGCGGCCATCGTCGCGCCCGAAGTCATCACGTCATCGACGATTACCACGTTGCGACCGGAAATCTGTGCGCGGCGTTTGGGATTGGCGATCAGGGTACCGGACATGGTGGCAAAACGTTCCTCGCGGGTCTGACCGTCAAGGCTGGGCGTACGGGTGGGGCGCAGCAGCGCATCGGGGCAGCAATCGGCCTTCAGACATTCCGCCAGCGCCTGCGCCAGCAACGCGGACTGATTGAACCGGCGGCGCAAAAGGCGGATCAGGTGCAACGGCACCGGCACGATCAGCGGCGCGTCGGGCAGGATCGGGCGCAGCGCGCGGGCCAGCCACAGCGCGGCGGGGTCCGCGATGTCGTGTCGATCACCATGTTTCAGCGCCAGCACCAGCTTGCGCCCGGTATCCTGATACAGCAGCGCGGCGCGGCCCCGATCCCAGGGGCGGGCAATTTGCAAACAGGCGTCACAGTGTTCGATCGTGTTGGATTCCCCGGGCAACGGCGTGCCGCAGCTGTCGCAGACCAGGCCCGTGATGAACGGCGTGTCGCGCCAGCAGATGCCGCACAGGCCGAAATCCTGTTCGACCATGCCGCCGCAGGACAGGCAGCGCGGCGGGTAAAGCACGCGAACAGCCGTTTGCAACGCCGCGCCCAGCATTCTATGCACTCCTCATGACGACACCGCCGCCCCTGACCGATCTGACCGCCCTTGCGCGCAACCGTGCCCGCGCGCAGGCCGATGCGCTGTTCCTGCACGAAACCGCGCGGGACGAGGTGCAGGATCGGCTGGCGATGGTTAACAGGACGTTTACGGACGTCGCCGTGGTGACGCCCTTTCCACAGGTCTGGCAGGGGGCGATCCCCGGGGCCCGCATCGTGCCCGATGCCGAGGTGCTGGACCTGACCGAAGGCACGCAAGACCTGGTGATTCACGCGCTTTGCCTGCACTGGTCGAACGATCCGGTCGGGCAGTTGATCCAGTGCCGCCGCGCGCTGCGCCCCGACGGGCTGCTGATGGCGGTCAGTTTCGGCGGAACTACGCTGCACGAATTGCGCAGCGCGCTTGCCGCGGCCGAGGTGGCGGAAACCGGCGGCTTGTCGCCACGGGTTCTGCCGATGGGGGAAATCCGCGACCTGGGCGGGCTGCTGCAGCGGGCGGGTTTCGCGCTGCCGGTGGCCGACAGCCTGCCGTTGACCGTCAGCTATGCCACGCCACTGCATCTGATGCGCGACCTGCGCGCGATGGGCGAAGGCAATGCGCTGGCTGCCCGGCTGCGCCACCCGACACGGCGGGGCGTGCTGCTGCGCGCGGCGCAGAGCTATGCCGAAACCCACGCCGGCCCGGATGGCCGTATTCCAGCGACGTTCGAATTGATCTTTCTGCACGGCTGGGCCCCCGACGACAGCCAGCAGAAACCTCTGCGCCCGGGTTCTGCGGCACAACGTCTGGCGGATGCGCTGGGGACCAAGGAATCGCCGCTCAAAGATTGACGTCCGGCGCTCAGGCTATATCTGAGGCACCGGACCTCAGGGGAACAGGGAAGAACACATGCTGGATACTGCCAAACACGCCGTCCGCCCGGAACACGCGCCGTCTGATCACCCGGCGATCCCGGCTGCCAAGGTGGGCGTGCTTCTGGCCAACCTGGGCACGCCGGATGCGACCGATTACTGGTCGATGCGGCGGTATCTGAACGAATTCCTGTCCGACAAGCGGGTCATCGACTATCCGGCCTGGAAGTGGCAGCCGTTGCTGCAACTGATCATCCTGACCAAGCGTCCCTTCACCAGCGGTGCGGCCTACCGGTCGATCTGGAACACCGAGAAGGACGAAAGCCCCCTGATGACCATCACCAAGGACCAGACCGCTGCGATGACCGCCGCGATGGCTGAACGCTACGGCGATCAGGTGATGGTGGATTTCTGCATGCGCTACGGCAATCCGTCGACGAAATCCGTGGTCCGCAAGATGGTCGAGGCCGGGTGCCAGAAGATCCTGTTCGTACCGCTGTATCCGCAGCAGGCGGGCGCGACCTCGGCCACCGCGAACGACCAGTTCTTCCGCGCCCTGATGGAGGAGAAATGGCAACCGGCGGCGCGCACGATCCCGGCCTATTTCGACCATCCCCTGTATATCGATGCCCTGGCGCAGTCGGTCGAGCGTGCCTATGCCGCGATGGACAGCCAGCCCGATATCCTTGTCTGTTCCTACCACGGCATGCCGAAACGCTATTTGCTGGAGGGCGATCCGTATCATTGCCAGTGCCAGAAGAACACGCGCCTGCTGAAGGAACGTCTGGGCTGGGCCGATGACAAGATCGTCACCACCTTCCAGTCGGTTTTCGGCACCGAGGAATGGTTGCGTCCGTACACCGTGGAACATGTGGCCGAGCTGGCCAAGCAGGGCAAGAAGAAGATCGCGGTGATCGCCCCCGCGTTTTCCGCCGACTGCATCGAAACGCTGGAAGAGATCAACGAAGAGATCAAGGAAAGCTTTGAACATGCCGGCGGGGAAGAGTTCACCTATATCCCCTGCCTCAACGACGATGCCGCGCATATCAAGGCGCTGATGGCCGTGGTCGAAGACAACCTGAAGGGCTGGCTGGACTGATCCGGCCCGCATGAATCGACAAGGGCGCGTCCACGGTGGCGCGCCTTTTTCGTGTCAACCGGGGTCTGCCACAACCACCTCTGTCCCCCATTGGGCGCAGGCATCAGGCAATTCGCCGGGCAGCGGCGCATCGGTCAGGAACGTGTCGATGTCCGCCAGGGACGCGATCCGCGCCGGGGCGCTGCGGGTGAATTTCGACCGGTCGGCCACAAGGAAGGTGCGCCGCGCCTGCCGCAGGATCGCCTGGCTGACGCTGACCTCCTGGATATCGAAATCAAGGATGTCGCCGTCCTGATCCAGCGCGGAACAGCCAATCACGGCAAGATCGAACTTGAATTTAGTGATCGTATCCGTGGCCAGCGTACCAATCAGCCCGCCATCCGTACGGCGCAAGTGCCCACCGGTCACGACGACCTCGCACCCCGGGTTGGCGGCAAGGATGTTGGCGACGTGCATGTTGTTGGTCACGACCATCAGGTTTTCATGATGCAGCAGGGCGCGGGCCACCGCTTCGGTGCTGGTGCCGATGTTCAGGAACAGCGAAGAAGCGTTCGGGATGCGCGCGGCGCAAGCGCGGGCAATCGCGGTTTTCGCAACGGGATTCAGCGCGCGGCGGTCGTCATAGGCAATGTTCGTGGTGCCCGAGGGCAGCACCGCCCCGCCATGCACGCGTTCAAGCTTGCCCGCTTCGGCCAGTTCGGTCAGGTCGCGGCGAATGGTTTGCAGCGTCACCCCGAAATGCTGCGCCAGTCCGTCCACCGTCACCTTGCCGCTGCTGCGGGCGATTTCCAGGATCTCTGGCTGGCGAAAGGTCTGGGACATTGCGGGCTTTCGATCAGAGCGGACGCGCCCGCAAACTGGCGGGGAAACGAACATTTCGCAAGGGTTTGAAGCGATGATTTTACCTGATGGCCCGCGAAAATTTGTCGTTTTTATGAAATGTGACGTCATAAGGAAAGAAAACGAAAATTTTTGTTTGCGACTCTGCGAAGCTTTCGGCATAGCCTGACCCCAAGCGCGCCAAAGGACCGAAGCATGACCAGCCAGCCACAGGATGTGACCGATCTTTTCGTCATTGGCGGCGGGATCAATGGTTGCGGGATCGCGCGCGATGCGGCGGGGCGGGGTCTGTCGGTGACCTTGGCCGAGATGAACGACCTGGCCTCTGCCACCTCCTCTGCCTCGACCAAGTTGTTCCACGGCGGGTTGCGGTACCTTGAATACTTCGAATTCCGCCTGGTGCGCGAAGCACTGATCGAACGCGAGGTGTTGTTGTGCGCCATGCCGCACATCAGCTGGCCGATGCGGTTTGTTCTGCCGTATCATCGGGACATGCGGTTCGATTCCGAAACGCCCACGTCGCGGCTTCTGTCTGCGCTGATGCCGTGGATGAAGGGCCGCCGCCCGGCGTGGCTGATCCGGCTGGGGCTTTTCCTTTACGACCATCTGGGTGGGCGAAAGATCCTGCCCGGCACATCGCGGGTTGATCTGGCGGGGTCGCCCGAAGGCGCACCTTTGCAGGACCGTTTCACCAAGGCGTATGAATATTCCGACTGCTGGGTCGAAGATTCCCGGCTGGTTGCCCTGAACGCCCGCGATGCGCAGGCGCGCGGGGCGCAGATTCTGACGCGAACAGAAGTGGTGCGGGCCGAGCGCGATGGCGCCCTGTGGCGGGTCGAGACGCGCGATACCGAAAGCGGGACCACCCGGACCCACCACGCGCGGATGCTGATCAACGCGGCAGGGCCGTGGGTGGCCGACGTGTTGCAGCAGAAACTTCATCGGAACACGCGTGAAGGCGTGCGTCTGGTGCGCGGCAGTCATATCGTGACCGGTAAGCTTTACGACCACGACAAGTGCTATTTCTTTCAAGGAACTGACGGTCGGATCATCTTTGCGATCCCGTATGAGACAGATTTCACCCTGATCGGCACCACCGACGCCGACCATCCAGATCCCTCGCAGCGCCCCGAATGCACAGAGGCGGAGCAGGACTACCTGGTCGCCTTTGCGAACCAGTATTTCAAACGGCAGCTGACGCGCGACGACATCGTCTGGACCTATTCCGGTGTCCGGCCGCTGTATGACGATGGCGCATCGAGCGCGACCGCGGCGACGCGGGACTACACGCTGACAGTCGATGCCGGAGGCGGCGCGCCGTTGCTGAACGTCTTTGGCGGCAAGATCACCACCTATCGCCGGCTGGCCGAAAGCGCGCTGGCCAAGATCGGGACGCAACTGGGCGGGGTCAAGCCGGACTGGACGGCGGGCGTGCCGCTGCCGGGGGGAGATTTCCCTTTCGATGGCGTGGCTGATCTGATCGCCGCGCTCAGAGCAGGGTATCCGTTCCTGACAGACCGTTGGGCGAAGCGGTTGGTGCGCGCCTACGGAGCAGAGGCGGCAGAGATGCTGGCAGATGCCGTTACTGCCAAGGATCTGGGCCGCGATTTCGGCGCGTCCCTGACAGAGCGCGAGGTGCGCTGGTTGATGGACCATGAATTTGCCCGCCGGGCTGAAGACGTGGTTTGGCGGCGTAGCAAGCTGGGCCTGAGGATGACACCAGAACAGGTGGCGGCGCTGGATGACTGGATGCAGCAGGCCCGTTGAACCCGTTCAACCCGGGTGCCTCATTTATTGGCAGCTTTGATCCGGTGCTGTTCGCAGTTCCGGCCCGTGCCATGGAAATCCGCCCGGCATGGGGCGTTATTGCGGGGCATTTGCTTGCATGCCTGCGGCGTTAGACGCCACACTGGGGGCCAACGCACACAACCGGCGAAGTGACGGCCACCCATGGCGATCTATGCAAGCATCCACCACCTGACCCACTACCAGTATGACCGCCCGGTCACGCTGGACCCGCAGATTATCCGCCTGCGACCGGCACCGCACAGCCGTACGCGCGTGATCTCTCATTCGTTGAAGGTGTCGCCGGGGGGGCATTTCGTGAACCACCAGCAGGACCCCTATGGCAACTGGCTGGCGCGGTTTGTTTTTCCCGAACCGGTGACCGAGCTGAAGATCGAGGTCGATCTTGTCGCCGACATGACGGTCTACAACCCGTTCGACTTTTTCGTTGAGGAATCGGCCGAGAAATGGCCGTTCGACTATCCGGCGGAACTGCGCGACGACCTTGTGATCTATCGCACGCCCGAGGCCGAGGGGCCGCTTCTGGCGCAATTCATCGGGCAGATCCCGTTTGACGCGACCAATACCGTCGATTTCCTTGTGGCGTTGAACCAGCGGGTGTCGAATACGGTCGATTACACCATCCGGATGGAACCGGGTGTGCAGACGCCCGAGGAAACGCTGACCGTCAAGCGTGGATCCTGTCGCGACAGCAGCTGGCTCTTGGTGCAGGTGCTGCGCCACCTGGGGTTTGCCGCGCGCTTCGTCTCGGGTTACCTGATCCAGCTCAAGCCGGATGTGAAATCGCTGGACGGCCCTTCGGGAACCGAGGTCGATTTCACCGACCTGCACGCCTGGGTCGAAGTCTACCTGCCGGGTGCAGGCTGGATCGGGCTGGACCCGACCAGCGGCCTGCTGACCGGAGAAAGCCACATCCCGCTGGCGGCCACCCCGCATTATCGCAATGCCGCGCCGATCACCGGCGGCTATTCGTCTGCTGGTGCGCCCGAAGTGAATTTTGCCTTCGACATGCAGGTCAAGCGCGTTTCCGAACACCCCCGCATCACCAAGCCGTTCTCGGACGAGGCGTGGGAACGGCTGAACGCGCTGGGACGCAAGGTCGATGCGGAACTGACGGCAGAGGACGTGCGCCTGACCATGGGGGGCGAGCCGACGTTCGTGTCGATTGATGACTTCGAAAGCGCGGAATGGAACACAGAAGCCGTCGGTCCGCAGAAACGTGGATTGGCAGACGAATTGATCCGGCGTTTGCGCACCCGTTTTGCGCCGGGTGGCTTTCTGCATTACGGACAGGGCAAGTGGTATCCCGGCGAAAGCCTGCCGCGCTGGACCTTCTCGCTCTACTGGCGGCGCGATGGGCAGCCGGTTTGGAACAATCCCGATCTGGTGGCGCGCGAAGCGGATGACAACCCGGCCAGTGCCGAGGACGCCGGGCAGTTCATGCAGACATTTGCCCAGAACCTCGGGCTTGATCCCGATTTTGCCCAGCCCGCGTTCGAGGATCCGGCAGAGTGGATCCTGAAAGAGGCCAACCTGCCGCCCAATGTCACGCCGGAAAACTCAAAGCTGAAGAACCCCGAGGACAGGGCACGCTTTGCCCGTGTCTTCAGCCGGGGTCTGACCGAGCCGGCAGGGTATATGCTGCCGATCCAACGCTGGCAGTCTGCCGACAAGCCGGCCAAGTGGCGGTCCGAGATGTGGAAACCGCGGCGCGGAAAAATTTTCCTCGTGCCCGGTGACAGCCCCGTCGGATTCCGCCTGCCACTGCCGACGCTGCCCTATGTCGCGCCTGCCTATTACCCGTATTCTTATCCGGCAGACCCAACGATCCCGGTTGGCCCGCTGCCTGATTTCAAGGTGCGCCTTTCCGATCGCAAAAAGGCGATCCAGGACGAAATCGACCGGCTGGCCAGGGAAGAGGCCGAACAGGCCGCGATGCTGCCCGAAGTGTCCCCCGGTCACACGCAGGACAAATCCCTGCGCGGGTCCGAAGAGATGAGCCAGACCGTGGTGCCGCAGGAACTGGGCCATGAAATCGATGGTGCGGTGCGCACCGCGATTGCGATCGAGCCGCGTGACGGGCGTTTGTGTCTGTTCATGCCGCCCTGTGACACGCTGGAAGATTATCTGGAATTGCTGACCGCGGCCGAGGTGACGGCAGAAGAGCTGAACCTGCCGATTCATATCGAGGGGTATTCGCCGCCGAACGATCCGCGCCTGAACGTGATCCGTGTCGCCCCCGACCCCGGCGTGATCGAAGTGAATATCCACCCCGCTCACAGTTGGGAAGATTGCGTCGCCACGACAGAGGCGATCTATGACGAAGCCCGGCAATCGCGGCTGGGCGCGGACAAGTTCATGATCGACGGGCGCCACACCGGCACCGGTGGTGGCAACCACGTGGTGGTGGGCGGCGAAACGCCGAACGACAGCCCGTTCCTGCGCCGTCCCGATCTGCTGAAATCGCTGATCCTGATCTGGCAGCGGCACCCGTCGCTGTCCTACCTGTTCTCGGGCCTGTTCATCGGTCCGACATCGCAGGCACCCCGGATCGACGAGGCGCGGCACGACACCCTGTATGAGCTGGAAATGGCGCTGGCGCAGGTGCCCGCCCCGGGCGAAGGCATGGCACCGCCGCCCTGGCTGGTGGACCGGCTGTTCCGAAACATGCTGACCGATGTCACCGGCAACACCCACCGGGCCGAAATTTGCATCGACAAGCTTTATTCCCCCGATGGGCCCACCGGGCGTCTGGGGCTGGTGGAATTCCGCGGTTTCGAGATGCCGCCGCATCCCCGCATGAACCTGGCCCAGCAATTGTTGATCCGGGCGATCATCGCACGTTGCTGGAAATCGCCGGTGCAGGGGCGGCCGGTGCGTTGGGGTACCACGCTGCACGACCGCTATATGCTGCCGCACTACCTGTGGCAGGATTTCCTGACGCTGGTGCGCGACCTGGCCGACCACGGCTATGCCATTGACCCGGTGTGGTACGAAGCCCAGGCCGAGTTCCGCTTTCCTTTCTGCGGCGAGGTCGAGGCCGAGGGCGTCAAGCTGGAACTGCGGCAGGCGCTGGAGCCCTGGCACGTGCTGGGCGAAACCGGGGCCATCGGCGGCACCGTGCGGTATACCGACAGTTCGGTTGAACGGTTGCAGGTCACACTGACCACGCAGTTCCAGGACCGCTACAAGGTGATGTGCAACCGGCGCCCGGTGCCTTTGGCGAAAACCGATCAGTCCGGCACCTCGGTCGCCGGCGTCCGGTTCAAGGCGTGGCAACCGCCCGAGGCACTGCACCCGGTGCTGCCGGTCAACGCACCGCTGACGTTCGACATCTACGACACCTGGTCGAACCGGCCGATCGCGGGCTGCACCTATCACGTTGCACACCCCGGTGGGCGGAGCTACGACACGTTCCCGGTCAACGCGAACGAAGCCGAGGCGCGCCGGCTTGCGCGGTTCGAACCCTATGGGCATAGTGCCGGAACCTACCATCCGCAGCCTGAACAGCCGCACCCGGAGTTTCCGATGACGCTTGACCTTCGCCGTATTCCGGGGCTTGCCGTATGACCCAGCGCGTTGCGCCGGAACAGCCCGATCTCACACGTCTGCTGGGGGCCTATCGTCCCAAGGTCGGCGTGGCGGACGAGTTGTTCGGCGCAGACGGCAACATACGTCCGGTCTGGCGCCCGCTGATCAACCACCTGGCGCGGCTGACACCGGAACAGGCAGAAGAAGACTTTGGCCGCGGAAAGAACTACCTGCAGGATGCGGGGGTCTATTTCCGGCATTACACGAACGATCCGGCACCGGAACGGGACTGGCCATTGTCTCCGGTCCCGGTACTGATCCACGAAGCGGAGTGGGCCACGATCTGCGATGGGCTGGCGCAGCGCGCAGACCTGTTGGAACAGGTCATGGACGATCTATATGGCCCGGCCACGCTGATCCGCGACGGGCACTTGCCTGCGGGGCTGATCGCGCGCAACCCCGAATGGCTGCGCCCAATGGTGGGGATCCGGCCCGCTTCGGGACATTTCCTGCACGTGATCTCTTTTGAAATCAGCCGCAACCCCGACGGGTCGTGGTTCGTGCTGGGGGACCGGACGCAGGCCCCGTCGGGCGCGGGGTTCGCACTGGAAAACCGGATGGCGACGACGCGGATCTTCCAGGACACGCTGCCGCGCACCAATGTGCACCGACTGGCCGGATTCTTCCGCGCCTTCCGCGATGCGCTGGATACCTTGCCGGGCAGCGGCAACCGGCGCAGCGCGATCCTGACTCCCGGCCCCGGCAACGCCAGTTATTTCGAACACACGTTCATCGCCCGATACCTTGGCCTGCTGCTGCTGGAAGGCGAAGACATGATCGTACAGGACGGCGTGCTCAAGGTGCGCACGGTGGAAGGGCTGGAACCACTTGGCGCGATCTGGCGCAGACTGGATTCCGGATTCGCGGATCCGCTGGAGTTGCTTGAAAACTCGAAGCTGGGAACTCCCGGTCTGGTCAACGCGCTGCGCCTGGGCAACGTGAACCTGATCAACGCGCTGGGCTCTGGTGTGCTGGAGATGCGGGCGCTGATGGCGTTTTTGCCCAAGATCAGCCAGGTCTTGACCGGTGCGCCGCTCAAGCTGCCCAACATCGCCACCTGGTGGTGCGGCCAGCCCGCAGAGCGCGACTACGTGCAGCGGAACACCGACAGGATGATGATTGGCGGCGCTTTGGATCAGGACCTGCCGTTCGACATTGGCGCCACCACCGCGCTGGGGGGCGAGTTCCGCTATTCCGCCCGAGCCTCGGTTGATGACTGGATCGAGAATGAAGGCGACATGCTGGTCGGGCAAGAGGTGGTCACCCTGTCCACGACACCGGCGTGGCGCAACGGACGTCTTGCTCCGCGCCCGATGACGGTGCGTGTGACCGCCGCGCGCACGCCCGATGGCTGGGTGTTCATGCCCGGCGGATATGCTCGGATCGGCCTGTCGGACGATGCCACCGCGCTGGCGATGCAGCGCGGTGGATCCGTGGCCGATGTCTGGGTCGTGTCCGATACGCCCGTTGCCAAGGAAACGCTGCTGGACAGGGGGGGCTTGCGCCACGTTCGGCGCGAAGCGCTGCCAAGCCGCGCTGCGGAAAACCTGTTCTGGTTGGGCCGCTATGTCGAACGGACCGAGGCGGCGTTCCGCCTGGTCCGGGCCTATAACTTGCGGTTGGGCGAAACAGGTGATCCCGAAGATGCACGGCTGGTGCAACTGGCTGACTTCATGGACAGGATCTGGATCGATGCGACGCAGCCGATTCCGCCCGCGTTGATCGAACTGCTGGCCTGGGCCAGCAATTGTGCGGGCAAGGTGCGTGACCGGTTTTCCACTGATGGCTGGGCGGCGTTGCAGGACCTTGCGAAAACCGCAGGCCGGATGCAGGACACCGCGCGCCCCGGCGACGATGCCGCCCGCGCCATGAGCGTTCTGCTGCGCAAGATCACAGGATTCACCGGGTTGGTGCATGAAAACATGTACCGCTTTACAGGTTGGCAATTCCTTGCTTTTGGCCGAGCGCTGGAACGGGCCGATGCGACGGCATCGGCGCTGATCGCCTTTGCCGATGCCGATGCGCCGATGGGGGCCTTCGATATCGCGGTGGAATTGGGCGACAGCGCGATGTCGCATCGCCGCCGGTATCACAGCGGCGCAACGCGCGAAACGGTGCTGGATCTGCTGGCGCTCGATCCGCAGAACCCGCGGGCGATCCTGTTCCAGGTCAACCGGATGCTGGGCATTGCGCGGGACCTGCCGCAGGACCAGCCAGAGCATCGGCCGTCATCGGTGATGCGGGCGCTTCTGCCGCTGCAAAGCGAACTGGCTGTCGCTGACCCAGAGGACCTGTCGGAAGAGGCGCTGGTCAACATCCGCACGGTGCTGGCGCAGACGTCCGACCTGTTGTCGTCAGTTTACCTGCGGTGACGTGATGCGTTTCGATATCTCTCTGACGGTCGAATATGACTATGATTCCGCGTCGGATCATGCCCGCAATCTGCTGCATGTATTCCCGGCCATGATCTCTGGCCGTCAGAACGTGATCGCAGGGCTGCTATCGGTGGATCCGGTGCCGCCGGAACGCTGGGACGGGGTCGATTTTTTCGGCAACCCGACCACCTGGATCAGCTTTCATCAACCGATCGACCGGATTGAGGTTTCGCTGCGGGCCTCGGTTGAACGGCTGCCCGCAGAGGCGGCACTGGAACTTTCGGTGGGGCTGGAAACGTTGGCACGGGACATAGCCAGCGTGCACAGCCTGGAGCCGCTGGCCCCGCATCATTTCCTGGGGCCGTCGGTTCGCACCGGGCCAGAGCCTGACATGACCGCCTTTGCCCGCGCCTGCCTGTCACCGGGCATGACCACGGCGCAGGCGGTCGCAGCGATTGGCCACGCGCTGTATTCGGAAATGACGTTTGATGCCGAGGCGACGGATGTGCACACCCCCCCGGCAGAGGCCTTTGCCAACCGTCACGGTGTTTGTCAGGATTTCACCCACATCATGATCGCCTGTCTGCGCGGGATCGGCATTCCTGCGGGCTATGTATCGGGGTTTCTGCGCACGCTGCCGCCACCGGGTCAACCCCGGTTGGAAGGGGCCGACGCGATGCATGCCTGGGTGCGGGCGTGGTGCGGGCGTGAGGCCGGCTGGATTGAATTCGACCCGACGAATGACGTTTTCGTCGCGCAGGACCACATCGTCATTGGCTTTGGCCGCGACTATTTCGACGTGGCCCCGGTGCGTGGGATGATGCGCACCGCAGGCGGGCAGGCCAGCCATCACAGCGTTGACGTTGTCCCGGCAGAGCCGGAACCCGCGGGGCGTTAGGCCAAGAACGGTCACGCGCCGGGCGACCCGGAACGACCGTGACCCGGCCCATTTGATCCGCGTGGCATCGCTCGCTCAGGGCCCGGAGTGCCCGTAGGCATCAGAGATTTTATGATTATTGGTCGGAGTGAGAGGATTCGAACCTCCGGCCCCTGCCTCCCGAAGACAGTGCTCTACCAGGCTGAGCTACACTCCGACCGTGCGGCGCGGCATAGCCCAGCCACAGGGGTTTGGCAAGGGGCTATTGGCGGGCTTTGGGTTTCTTTCGCACAAGGCGCAGAACCAGCCCGACGCGGGGCAAGGTGCCGGTGTCCAGGCGGGTGCGGCTGCGCAGCACCGGGGTGTTGTCAGAGGCCTGAGAGCGCCCTTCGCGCAGCACGATATAGGTGCCGCTGGCGATGATCACGGTGGCGCCCAGCAGGGTCATGCCATCGGGATATTCGTCAAAGAACAGCACGCCATAAAGTGCTGCCCACAGGATCTGGGAATACTGCATGGGCGCCACGACCACGGCTTCGCCCGCCTTGTAGGCCGCGATCACCAGGGCCGAGGCCACAAACCCCATCGCGGACATCAACGCCAGACCGCCCAGATGCGCCACCGGCATGGGTTGGTAGACAAAGGGCATCAGCGCCCCCATCAGCACGAAATTCGCCAGCATCGGATACAGCAACAAAACCACGCTGCGTTCATCCTGTCCGATCTTGCGCACGATGATCGACGAAAACGAACTGAACACCGCAGCCACCAACGCGGCGACATGGCCCAGGCTCAGATCCGTGGTGCCGGGGCGCAGCACGATCAGCACGCCGCACAGGCCCACGATCACCGCAATCCAGCGGCGCAGACGCACGGTTTCACCCAAAATGGGGATCGCCAATATGGTGATCAGCAGTGGCGCAGCGAACAGGATCGCATAGGTCTGCGCCATCGGAATGGTCGAAAACGCATAAAAGGCGGACGCGCCGGTGATCACCGTTGCCAGCGTCCGAAACAGGGTCCACCACAGGTGAACAGGCCGCAGATGTCCCGGTTCGGAATCGCGGATCAGCATGATCGTGACGAGCGGAAAACCGAAGAACACGCTGAAAAACACGATCTGAAACGGGCTGTAGGTATCGCCAAGCGTTTTCACGATCACGTCGTGGGTCGAAAAAATCGCGAAGGCCAGCAGCGCAAGCAGCGCGCCCCGGGCGTTGTGTCCCATGGTGACAGGTCCGATGTTGACGATAGCGCCCCCGTGCTATCCCCGGGCGGTCCCGGGGATCAAGAGCTTTTCGGTGGCTCCGGCCTAAAGTGCCAGCGCGCCGCGTCCAAACAGGAACTGCCAGCGGCTGCCATCCGACATCGTGACAAAACCAGACCCACGCCTGGCGGTCTCAAAGGCGGCGGTGCCGATGCCGGTCAGACCATTGGAACAGACCACCGGAAAGCTGACGGTGCGGATGTCGGCATATTGGGTATAGGTGCCGGTGCAGGTGACCCGGCCATTCGTGGCCTGAAAACTGCCTCCTTCCAGGAAGGTATTGGTGGCTGCCCCACGGAACACCACGCCGCCCTCGCCGATCACGGTCACGGGATAGGCGGTGTCACAGGCGGCCAGGGTCAGGGCAAGCGACAGGCCCGCGGCCAAGCGGATCTTGAATCGGGTCAACATGAAATATCTTTCGGGCAATGGTTTCTGAACCACAATCACATAGGGGCACCAGAGCGCAGGCCCCAGTCCGGTATACCCGACCTTCATAAATGCCAAAGGCCCCGCATCGTGCAGGGCCTTTGGGGGGGTTCCGTTGGGCCGAGCTTACAGGCTGGCGTCCAGCGCCGCCACGATCGCGTCGCCCATTTCAGAGGTGGACACAGGCTGTTTGCCTTCTTCGCCCAGCAGGTCCGCGGTGCGATAGCCGTCGGCAAGAACCTTTTCCACGGCCTGTTCCAGGCGGGTCGCTTCGTCGCCGTGGTCAAAGCTGTAACGCAGCGCCATGGCGAAGGACAGGATGCAGGCAATCGGGTTGGCCTTGCCCTGACCGGCGATGTCGGGGGCAGAGCCGTGTACCGGCTCGTACAGCGCTTTCGGGCGGCCATTGGCCATCGGTGCCCCCAGCGACGCGGACGGCAGCATGCCCAGCGAACCAGTCAGCATTGCGGCGGCATCCGACAGCAGGTCGCCGAACAGGTTGTCGGTGACGATCACGTCGAACTGCTTGGGCCAGCGGCACAGCTGCATGGCGCCGGCGTCGGCATACATGTGGCTCAGCGCGACCTCGGGGTAGTCCTTGCTGACCTCGGTCACGACTTCGCGCCACAGAACCCCCGATTCCATGACGTTGGCCTTTTCCATCGAACAGAGCTTCTTGTTCCGGCGCATCGCCAGTTCAAAGGCGCTGCGGGCAACCCGGTCGATTTCCGATTCGGTATAGCGCTGGGTGTTGATGCCGACGCGCTCGTTGCCTTCTTCGATGATGCCGCGCGGCTCTCCAAAGTAGATGCCAGAGGTCAGTTCGCGCACGATCATGATATCCAGACCGGCGACGACATCCTTTTTCAGGCTGCTGAAATCGGCCAGCGCGTCGAAGCACTGGGCCGGGCGCAGGTTGGCATACAGATCCATTTCCTTGCGCAGGCGCAGCAGACCGCGTTCAGGTTTCACGCTGAAGTCGAGGTTGTCGTATTTCGGGCCGCCGACGGCGCCCAACAGGACGGCGTCGACCTCTTGTGCCTTGGCCATGGTGTCGTCGTGCAGCGGGGTGCCGTGCTTGTCATAGGCGCAGCCACCGACAAGATCTTCGGTGACGTCGAAGGCCAGACCACGGTTGGCGCCGTACCAGTCGATGATCTTGCGCACTTCGGCCATGACTTCGGGGCCGATCCCGTCACCGGGAAGGATAAGAAGCGAGGGGTTGGTCATTGCGGGCTGTCCTTCGGTTATAACGGCTTTCGCCTATCGCTTGCGCCGCACAACGTCAAGAAACGCCGGGTCAACGCGGCATGACAAGGGGGCGCAAACCGTCTTCCAGGGCGGTCCAGACCCGACGGATGCGGGGCGTGGTGCGCACGGCCTCGTGCGCGGCAAGCCACAGGGGCAGCGTGGGAATCGGGTAATTCACCGGCAAGCGCACGACGCCGGGATCGTGGTCGGCGACACAGCTCATCACGAAACCGGCGCCGCAGCCCGCGCGGACCAGTTCCCAGTACACCAGCGTCTGATCACAGCGGGTTGCGAACCAATCGCGTTGCGCCGGGATCCCCAGCGTCTGCATCCCACGCAGGATCGCATCGTTTCGGTCAAAACCGACCATGCCCAGTTCGATCGTATCGTCGAAATTCTCGGGGGTTCCGAAACGCTCGACCAGCGATTTGGCCGCGTAGAGCCCGATCTCAAGTTCACCCAGATACCGGGTGACCACATCCAGTTGCTCGGACCGGAACATCCGCACGGCGATGTCGGCTTCGCGGAACAGCAGGTTCTCCGTTTCGTCCGTCGCGACAAGGTCGATGCTGATCTCGGGCTCGTCCCGTCGCAATTGCGACAGGATGCCGGGCAAGTGGTGCTGTGCCACGAAAACGCTGGCGGTCAGGCGCACCGGGCCCGACAGTTTCTCGGACCGGCTGGCGGCCGTCAGGCTCAGCCCGTGCATCCCGTCGCGCATCCGCTGCGCATGCGGCAGCAGCGCGTGGCCGGTCTCAGACAGGGACAGGCCGCGTGGATGTCGCTGGAAAAGGGTGACTTCCAGAAGCGATTCCAATTGCTTGATCTGGCGGCCGACAGTGGGTTGGCTGCTGCCCAGTTGCCGTGCCGCATCAGACAAAGACCCGGTTTCGGCCACCGCCACAAAGGTCTGAACCAACGACCAATCGAGTTGGGTAAGCGTAGCGTCCATTCAATATTGAATATCAAATCTGCGATTCTTGGCAATACTCATACTGGTGTGAATGCCGCATCTTGTCTTCATTGGTTGATCCCACCACCGATGAGGAGGCACAAGATGCCGGGAACCGTACTGATCCTTGGCGCAACCGGCCGGTTTGGCCGCAACATGGCCGAAGCTTTCTGGAACCGCGGCTGGACCGTGCGCCTGTTCGACCGCAAGCGCGACGATCTGGCGATCGCCGCGCAGGGGGCCGATGTCATCGTGAATGGCTGGAACCCGCCCTATCACCGTTGGCAGGCGGAATTGCCGGGTCAGATCGACCGGCTTATTGACGTCACCCGCCAGACCGGTGCGACGCTGTTGCAACCCGGCAATGTCTATGTCTACGGCGCTAAGGCCCCGGCCCGCCTTGCGCCGGACACCGCGCATCTGGCCGACAACCCGCTGGGCCGTCTGCGGGTCGCGCTCGAGGCGCGGCTGCGGGATGCAGGGATCCCGGTGATCTTGCTGCGGGCGGGGGATTTCATTGATACGACCGCATCCGGCAACTGGTTCGACAAGATCATGGCAGCCAAGCTGCCCAATGGGTCCTTCGTCTATCCCGGTCCGCTGGATCGTGACCACGCATGGGCGTTCCTGCCCGATCTGGCGCGCGCCGGCGTGGCGTTGTGCGAGCGACGGGCGCACCTGCCCCGGTTTGCCGAGGTCACTTTCCCCGGCTATACCCTGACCGGTGCGCAGTTGGGGGCGCTGGTCGCGCAGGCGCTGGGGCGTCCGGTGGCGATCAAACAGATGTCGTGGTGGCCGATCCAACTGGCCCGTCCGGTGCTGAAAATCGCCGGCGGGCTGCTGGAGATGCGGTACTTGTGGTCCAAGCCCCACCATTTGGATGGTGCGGCCTTCGATGAGATGCTGCCCGAGTTTCATCCGACCGAACCGGTCGAGGCGTTGCGCCAGGCACTGTCGGTCTCGGACGCCACCGCCGAGCCGCAACCGGTCATGGGTTAAGGTCGACCCAGGCCAGCCCGTGCACCGCGGAGCCGTTCGGGGGCCAGTCAACGCCGGCCCCTGTCACACGACACCCCGCCCAGGGCAGAACATAGCTGACCCGCAGCGGCCCCGGTGCCTTTTGCCAGTTCGCGGTGATCGCGCCATGGGGGCCTTGCGGGACGGGGTCTTGCAGGCGGGGATCGGTCAGCAGGGCGCGCAACGGCCCTTTGCGGCCCTCCCCGCGATCGGGGTCAAGGTTGGCATTGCCGGCAATCACGATGCGATCCGGTGGCGGGCCAAAGGCCCCGTCCAGCACCAGTGACCACAGCCGCGCCTCATCCGCGTTGCGACGCCCATTGCGGTCCTCTGGCCCGTCGAACACCGGCGGAGTGGCGTGGAATGCCAGCACCGCGATCGGTGGATCAGACTGGATTGGCACGATCCAGTGCCCGGTCGAAGACAGGCGCTGCACCGCGCGCCCGGGATCGTCGGCGGGCATCGCGCTGCCGGGCAGTGCGTCCCAAAGCAGGGTGCTGAGGTCCGTGACCCGGTCTTCGTCGATCGGCCAGCGCGACAGCACCGCCATGCCGCCCTGACCGGAAAACCGGCCATAGCCTTGCGCATCCCGTGGCCCGTCGTCGCGCCCATCGCCATCCAGGTCGATTCCCGTCGGCAGGCCGGTGTTTGGACGCAAGGCAAAAACATGGGGCAGGGGATGCCCCGCCTCTGCCAGCCACGCCGCCAGTGCGCGCAGCGCGGCGCGGTCGTGGTCAAAGTCGATATCGGTCAGAACCAACACATCGGGGTGCCGCATGACAATCGTCTGCACGCTGGCGGACAGACTATCATCGCGGTTCAGCAGGTCCCGCAGCAACAACCCGGGCCCCTTGCGCGACAGGTCGGCGTGAAAGGTGGCGACGCGGATCGGCTCTGCCCAGCAGGACAGGGCCAGGCCCAGCCACGCCAGCAGGCCGGGGATCAGGCGATCTGCAAGCCATCGTCGCCGCGCTGCGCATAGGCGCGGCGGCGCTTTTCCTCGATCAGGGCGGCGACACGTAACAGGGCCGTGCCCCGGATGATCAAGCTGGTCGGCAGAAAGGCCCAAAGCGATACGATCCAGATCAGTGTTTCCGGCTCTGCCGGGGACAGCAACGTGACGAACGGCGACACGATCCCGACAAGTGCCGGGGTCAAGAATGGCATCAGGAATCCTAAGGCAATGTTAATCTGGGCGTCGCGCTTCATCCGGGCCAGCACGTCGCCGCCGCTGGTCGGGTCAAACATCGGCAGGTTCACATGCACGTTGAACGCGCCGTTGTTCAAAGGCCAGTCCAGCGTTTTCAGGATCCAGAGCGTCAAGATCACGGCAACCGATGACAGGACAAGGCCAAGCCCGGCTGCATCGCGCACAAGTTCGACGCCACTTGCGGTGTTGCGCGGATCGGCGATTGTCAGCAGGTGCACGGGCGAAAACGGAAAGTCCAGCGCCTGGCCCACCGGTGCCGCAAGCGCAGCGACCTGGCTGCCCCAGCCGCCGTGCCCGGTGCCGTCAGACACCACAGCCGTAACCACCAACAGCAGCGCCAGCAGCGTGACAAAGCGCAGACGGTTGATTGGCGGGGCGCTGCGAAAATCAATCAGGCTTGGCGCGGCCCCGGCATATTCGACAAAGGTCAGAATACCCGCCAGAAGCGCGACAAAGGCGATGGCCTGTGTGGAATCCGCGGCCGTTCCCGGAAAAACCACCGAAGGGGTCATCACCAGCCCGGTCACAAGAACCGCGCGCACGCCGGCGGTGAAGCTGCGTTTGATCACTGCTCTATCCTCATCAGGCTGGTCGCGATGCGATGCCGCGGCCTTATGCCCGTGTTTCCGCGCCGATTGTGGCGCGCTGCCTCATTGTTGCCCAATTTTTGCCGTGTTTGTTGCGGCCGCTCAACCGTGCAGCGGGGAAGAGGCGGAAAATTCCCTCAGATCCCTTGGAACATGATGCGCAAAAGCCGCAATCCGGGGGGCGGTTGCGGTGAAACCCTGCGAAAAATCAATATGTTGTGGAAAGGGGGTGTGCAGCCATATGACGCTATTTGGCGTCGATCTGGCCGCGAAACCCGCCCCGCATGTGGCGGGGCGGGGGGAACCGGATCAGACCCAGGGACGTTCCTGCGCCATGCGGGACTCGAACGTTTCGATCGCGCCGGCCTTTTCCATCGTCAGGCCGATATCGTCCAGGCCATTGAGAAGGCAGTGTTTCTTGAACGGATCGATCTCGAAGTTGAAGACTTCGCCGTCCGAGGTGGTCACGGTCTGGGTTTCCAGATCGACGATCATCCGGGCGTTCGACCCCTTCTCTGCGTCCTTCATCAGCACGTCCACGGCGTCCTGGGGCATGACGATGGGCAGCATGCCGTTCTTGAAGCAGTTGTTGTAGAAGATGTCGGCAAAGCTGGTGGAAATCACCGCCTTGATGCCGAAATCCGCCAGCGCCCAGGGGGCGTGTTCACGGGACGAGCCACAGCCGAAATTGTTGCCGGCGACAAGGATCGACGCCTCGCGGTATTGCGGTTTATTCAGAACGAAATCAGGGATTTCGTTGCCCTGGCGGTCATAGCGCATCTCGTCGAAGGCGTGCACGCCCAGACCGGAGCGTTTGATCGTCTTGAGGAATTCCTTGGGGATGATCATGTCGGTGTCGATGTTGACCAGCGGCATGGGCGCCGCGATCCCGGTGAGTTTCTCGAACTTTTCCATCTGCGTTCTCCTAAAGCTGACCCTCAACATCTTGTGTTGGCGGTCGCCGGGGCCCGGGGGCACAGTCGATGCACAACCCATGCACATTCCATGCATGCCGCAGTGCAGAAACCCGGCGCTTCGCCCCGATGCGGGCCAAAGGCATGGTTGACGGGGCAGGGGGGTTCCCCGCCCCGGGACGGGTCAGGCGTCTTCGCCCATCAGGTCGCGCACGTCGGTCAGGTGACCGGTGATCGCGGCGGCGGCGGCCATCGCGGGCGACACCAGGTGGGTGCGGCCCTTGTAGCCCTGACGGCCCTCGAAGTTGCGGTTCGAAGTCGAGGCGCAACGCTCGCCTTCGGACAGCTGGTCGGGGTTCATCGCAAGGCACATGGAACAGCCCGCAAGGCGCCATTCGAAACCGGCCTCCTTGAAGATGTCGGCCAGGCCTTCCTCTTCGGCCTGGGCGCGGACAAGGCCCGAGCCCGGCACGACCATGGCGCGTTTCACCTTGATCTTCTTGCCTTTCAGGATATCTGCCGCGGCACGCAGGTCTTCGATCCGGCCGTTGGTGCAGGACCCGATGAAAACGGTGTCGATCTCGATATCGGTCAGCTTCTGACCCGGGGTCAGACCCATGTAATCCAGCGCGCGCCGTGCCGCATCGACCTTGCCGCCCTTGAAATCCTCGGGCGCGGGAACGGTTGCGGAAATCGGCAGCACGTCCTCGGGCGAGGTGCCCCAGGTCACGACGGGCTCGATGTCTTCGCCGCGGATGGTCACGACCTTGTCCCAATGCGCATCGTCATCGGAATAGAGCGTCTTCCACCAGGTCAGCGCCGCTTCCCACTGGGCACCTTTCGGGGCATGCGGGCGGCCGTTGACATAGACAAAGGTCTTTTCATCCGGTGCGATCAGGCCGGCGCGGGCGCCACCCTCGATCGCCATGTTGCAGACGGTCATCCGGCCTTCCATCGACAGGTCGCGGATCGCTTCGCCGCAATATTCGATGACATAGCCGGTGCCGCCGCCGGTGCCGGTGTGGCCGATCACGGACAGGGTGATGTCCTTGGCGGTCACGCCCGGGCGCAGCTTGCCGGTGATTTCCACCTTCATGTTCTTGGATTTCTTCTGGATCAGCGTCTGCGTCGCCAGAACGTGTTCCACTTCGGATGTGCCGATGCCATGCGCCAGCGCACCGAAGGCGCCGTGGGTCGCGGTGTGGCTGTCGCCGCAGACCACGGTCATGCCCGGCAGGGTCCAGCCGTTTTCCGGACCGACGATGTGCACGATGCCCTGGCGGATGTCGCTGACCGGATAATAGTGCACGCCGAAATCACGGGCGTTCTTGTCGAGCGCGGCAACCTGGATGCGGCTGTCCTCGGTCATCTGCGCCGGGTCTTCGCGGCCCGCTGTGGTCGGCACGTTGTGGTCCGGCACGGCGATGGTCTTGTCGGGGCTGTGCACCTTGCGGCCGGCCATGCGCAGACCTTCGAAGGCCTGCGGGCTGGTCACCTCGTGCACGAGGTGGCGGTCGATATACAGAAGGCAGGTGCCGTCGGCGTCTTCCTGGACGACGTGGGCATCCCAGATCTTGTCATAGAGCGTTTTGGGGGACATGTGGTCCTCTCCCGTTCAGAATGTTTGCAAAAGGCGGTTGGTCAGGCGCGCCGGATCCCCGGCGCAAACGATTATAGTCGGGCCAGAACCGTGTGGCTGGCACCATAGAACCGTTCGCGCAGCCGCGCCCGGTCGTCGAGATCAAAGACCATTTCCATGGCGCCCAGATACAGCCTGCGCCGGATTCTCGCAAGTGCGGGCTGTGGGCAGCGCAATCGCGGGGCTCAGGGCGCTTTGCCGCGGAGCGCTGGGCCTTGCCGCTTTGCGCGGCCCTTGCCCGGTGTCACAAGCCGTGCAACGCTTGGACAAACGGACGACACATGACCACAGACGCACCCACGCCAGATCCCTCTGCCGCCGCCACGGGGGCAACCGCAACGCCGGACCAGGCCGCAACGACGGCCGAGGTGGCCCAGGACATTGCCACCGGATTGCTGGCTCAGGCCGAGAATTTCCTGCTGGGTCTGATGCGGCCGTGGAATGCTTATCAGGTTGGGATCGCGCTGGCGGTGTTCGTGCTGGCGGTGCTGTTGGCGCGGATGGCGCAGCCGCGTCTGCGCGAATGGCTGCGCACCCGGGACAACTGGCCGATGTGGCGGACCCGGCTGGGCTTGATGGTGCATCGCCGGATGCGGATGATCCTGTTCGCGCTGCTGTTGTGGTCGACGGTCTGGATCATGCGAGAGGTGACCTGGCCCAGCCGGTCCTACCTGTTGTCGATCATCGCGAACTGGGCCACCGCGTGGCTGTTCATCGCGTTTGCGACCCGGCTGATCACCAACGGCCTGCTGCGCACCATCGTGCGCTATGGCGCGTGGTCCTGGGTGACGCTGAACATTCTTGGCCTGACAGACGAGGCGGAAACGCTGCTGGCCAGTTTCTCGGTCAATTTCGGGTCGACCCATATCAGCGCCTGGCTGGCGCTGAAGGCGGTGGTGATGCTGGCCGTGCTGATGGCGGCGGCGCGCGGGGTGGCGGTGGCCACCACTGCCAGCATCAAGTCCAATTCCGAAATCAGCCCGTCGATGCAGGTTCTGGCGGTCAAGTTCCTGCAAGTCGTGCTGTACGGGGCGGCGTTCTTTCTTGGGCTGCGGCTGGTGGGGGTCGACCTGACCGGGTTGGCGGTATTGTCGGGGGCCATCGGTGTCGGCATCGGCTTTGGCCTGCAAAAGGTGGTGTCGAATCTTGTGTCCGGGGTGATCATCCTGCTGGACAAGTCGATCAAGCCGGGCGACGTGATCAGCCTTGGCGATACGTTCGGCTGGATCGAAAGCCTGGGCGCGCGCTATGTCAGCGTCGTGACGCGCGACGGCAAGGAATACCTGATCCCGAACGAGGATCTGATCACCGGGCAGGTCGTCAACTGGTCCCATTCCAACGATTTCGTGCGGCTGGATATCCATTTTGGCACGGCCTATTCCGACGACCCGCACAAGGTGCGCAAGATCGCCGTCGACGCGGCGCGGTCGGTTGACCGGGTCCTGACGCAAAAGCCGCCGGTTTGCCATATCATCGGCTTCGGCGACAGCTCTGTGGACTACGTGCTGCGGTTCTGGATAACTGATCCGACCGGCGGGCTGACCAACATTCGTGGCAACGTGTTCCTGGCGCTGTGGGATGCGTTCAAGGCAAACGATATCTCGATTCCGTTTCCGCAGCGCGAGGTCAAGGTTCTGGACGGGTCGGTTCTGCGGACAGAGCCGGACGGTCAGGCGTCATAGTAGGCGCGATACCAATCGACGAACGCCGCCAGCCCGTCGCCCACGTCGGTCTGCGGGCGGTACCCCGTCAGCCGGTGCAGAAGGCTGGCATCGGCCCATGTCGCGGGCACGTCGCCCTTTTGCATCGGCAGCAGGTTTTTTTGCGCCTCGATCCCCAGCGCGCGTTCCAGCGCCGCGATGAAATCGGTCAGCTTCACGCTGGTCGAATTGCCGATGTTGACGACACGATACGGGGCCACCGGGCTGAGACTGTCGCCCTCGGGCACGGTTTCACCATCGGCAGGGCGCACAGGCGGCGTGTCGATCAACAGACGGATCGCGCGGACAAGATCACCGACATAGGTGAAATCGCGGTACATCTCGCCGTTGTTGTAAACGTCAATCGGGTCGCCGTTCAGAATGGCGCGGGTAAACTTGAAATAGGCCATGTCGGGCCGGCCCCAGGGCCCGTAGACGGTGAAAAACCGGAACAGGGTGGTCGGCAGGTTCCAAAGGTGGGCATAGGAATGGCCCATTGCCTCTGTCGCCTTCTTGGTGGCGGCGTAGATCGTCATCGGCAGGTCGGCCTTGTGCGTTTCGGCATAGGGCATCTGCGTGTTCGCCCCGTAAACCGACGACGTCGAGGCCATCAGCAGATGCGCAACCTGCTGTTGCCGCGCCGCCTCCATCACGTTGAATGTGCCAACGATGTTGCTGTCGATATAGCTGCGCGGGTTTTCAAGGCTGTAGCGCACCCCGGCCTGCGCCGCGAGGTGGACGATCACGTCGGGTTTGCAGTCGGCTGCCAGGCTTTCGATCAGACCCGGCGTTTCCAGCATCCCTTCGGTAAAGGCGAACCCGTCGCGGACCCGTAGCCGGGCCAGCCGGTCGCGTTTCAACGCGATGTCGTAATAGGTCGTCATGCCGTCGGTGCCGCAGACGGTGAACCCGTCGTTCAGCAGCAGCTGACACAGGTGGTATCCGATGAACCCGGCAGCGCCGGTGACAAGGGCCGTGGGCATCAGCCGCTCCTTTCCGATTCGCGGCGCAGCCGCCACCCGGTGACAAGAACCTGCCGATCCGGGGCAAAGCCGTTAGACAGCGCGCCATGCAGGATGTATCTGGAAACCGCAGGAACAAACAATACGGGCGGGACCGGTGGCAGACAGGTTTTTCGGGACAGACGGCGTCAGGGGCATGGCCAACAGCTATCCGATGACGGCGGACATCGCGTTGCGGCTGGGGGCGGCGGCGGGCCGCTATTTCCGGCAAGACAAGAATGACCATCGTGTCGTTATCGGCAAGGACACCCGGCTGTCGGGGTACATGATCGAAAACGCGCTGACCGCGGGGTTTACGTCTTCGGGGATGAACGTGTTTCTGTTGGGGCCGGTGCCGACGCCTGCGATCGGCTATCTGACACACAGCCTGCGCGCAGACGTGGGCGTGATGATTTCGGCCAGCCACAACCCGGCCACGGACAACGGGATCAAGTTCTTCGGCCCCGATGGTTTCAAACTGTCAGACGAGGCAGAGCGCGAGATCGAACGCCTGCTGAACACCGGTGTGACCCCCGCACGGCCTGGCAATATTGGCCGCGCCCGCCGGTTCGAGGACGCCCGGGGCCGCTATGTCGAATACGCCAAGACCACCTTTCCGCGCCGCAAGCGGCTGGATGGTCTGCGGGTTGTGGTGGATTGCGCCAACGGTGCCGCCTATCGCACGGCACCTGCCGTGCTTTGGGAACTGGGCGCCGAGGTGATCCCGGTAGGGGTTGAACCCAATGGCCTGAACATCAACGCGGAATGCGGCTCGACCCACCCTGAAACCGCCGCGCGCAAGGTGCGCGACACCCGCGCCGACCTGGGGATCTGCCTGGACGGCGATGCCGACCGGCTGATTTTGATCGACGAAAAGGGCCATGTGGCCGACGGCGACCAGATCATGGGCCTGATCGCGACCCGCTGGGCGCAGGAAGGCCGATTGGCCGGGGGGGCCGTGGCCGCCACGGTGATGTCGAACCTGGGCTTGGAACGGCACCTGGAACGCTTTGGGATCGGGCTGGAGCGGACCTCTGTCGGTGACCGCTACGTTGTCGAGCGGATGCGGGAGAAAGGCTTGAACCTGGGGGGGGAACAGTCGGGCCATATCGTTCTGACCGATTACGCCACCACCGGTGACGGGCTGATCGCGGCGCTGCAGTTCCTGGCGACGATGGTCGAAACCGGCCAGAAGGCCAGCAAGCTGGCGCGCGTGTTCGCCCCGGTGCCGCAAAAGCTGATCAATCTGCGCTATGCTGCGGGCAAGGCTCCGCTGGACGCCGACGCGGTACAAGAGGCGATCAGGGCCGGTGAACAGCGGCTGGGCACGGGCGGGCGCCTGCTGATCCGCAAATCAGGCACCGAACCGCTGATCCGGGTCATGGGCGAAGCGGGCGATACCGCGCTGCTGGAAGATGTGCTCAACAGCATCGTCGCCGCCGTGAAGGCCGAAAGCTGAGCTGCCGACTGGGCGGGATTCGGCCCGCGCGTGTCGCGCCGCTTGGAAAACGACCGTGGGCAGAATGCCTGTTTTGGTGGCGTTTTGAGAACAACCAGAGTCCGTCTGCCGGTGCGCCTGTTGTAATATGCAAAAACCTGCCGCAATACAGGGCGGGACTATTGGACAGTCGCCCCAGCATTTGGCCTGTGACCTGCGGGGCTGACCGGAAGCGGTGGCAAAAGGAAATTTTTAATGAACAAAGTGACTAAAGCGGTCTTTCCGGTGGCAGGGCTTGGCACGCGCTTTCTGCCCGCAACGAAATCCGTTCCGAAGGAAATCATGACGCTGGTGGACCGTCCGCTGGTGCAATACGCGATTGACGAGGCCCGCGCCGCGGGGATCAAGGAATTCATTTTCGTGACCTCTCGCGGCAAGGGCGCGCTGGAAGATTATTTCGATCACGCGCCGCAACTGGAACAATCGCTGGCCGACAGCGGCAAGGACGACCTGCTGGAAATCCTGCGCTCGACCAACATGGATTCGGGTGAGGTCGCCTATATCCGTCAGCACCGCGCGCTTGGGCTTGGCCACGCGGTCTGGTGCGCCCGCCGCCTGATCGGCGATGAGCCTTTTGCCGTCATGCTGCCCGACGACGTGATTTCGGGCGACACGCCCTGCCTGCAGCAGATGGTCGAAGCGTATGAGGAAACCGGCGGCAACATGGTGGCCGCGATGGAAGTGCCGATTGAAAAGGCCAGCGCCTATGGTATGCTTGACGTCAAGGACGACATGGGCTCGCTGGTGTCGGTCAAGGGCATGGTCGAAAAACCCAAGGCCGGCACCGCACCGTCGAACCTGGCCGTGATCGGGCGCTACATCCTGTCGCCCAAGGTTCTGGACAGCCTGAACGCGATGGAAACCGGCGCGGGCGGCGAGATCCAACTGACCGACGCGATTGCCCAGCAGATCGACGGCGAGGGCGTGTATGGCTATCGCTTCCGCGGTGAGCGGTTCGACTGCGGGTCGAAGTCGGGCTTCCTGCAGGCAACCGTGTCCTTCGCGCTGGCGCGTGACGACCTGAAGACCGAACTGTCGGCTTTCCTGCACGACATCGTTTCGGCGGAAAAAGCCGCGCAGTGATCTGGCGTGACGCGAACAGGAAAGCCGGGGCCGTGACCCCGGCTTTTCTTGTCAGCCGCCGCGCAGGCGCTGCATCAGGTAAATTTCGTTTTCCGGCCCGATGGCGTGGTGACGCGACGGCTTCATTTCTCCGTCCACGGTCACGGAAACCCCGGCCTCTATCAGCGGGCCAAGGCCTGGATGCGCCACGACCAGCGCATCCAGCATTTCGCCGATGGTCGTTGCCTCGACCTCGACGGTTTCTGCGCCGTCGGTCAGACGGCGCAGACCGGACCACAGGTGGACCGTGACGCTCACCCCAGCGCCTTGATCGCCGCCAGCACGCTGGGCGGGTTCATCGGCAACGATCGCAGCCGCGCGCCGGTGGCCGCGTGGATTGCATTGGCAATGGCGGGCAGGGGCGGAGTGATGCCGGTTTCACCGACACCGCGCACGCCATAGGGATGGCCGGGGTTCGGCACCTCGACGATCACCGTGTCGATCATCGGCAGGTCCGAGGCGACCGGCACGCGGTAATCCAGGAACACCGGGTTCTGCAGCCGGCCGTCGTCGCCGTAGATGTAGCCTTCGTTCAGGGCCCATCCGATGCCCTGCGCGGCACCGCCCTGGTACTGGCCTTCGACATAGGACGGGTGGATCGCCCGGCCCGCGTCCTGCACGACAAGATAGCGCAGGATCGTGGTGCGCCCGGTTTCGGGATCGACCTCGACATCCACCACATGCGCGCCAAAGGACGCGCCAACGCCATCGGGGACCGATTCATGGTGGCCCGCGATCGGGCCGCCGGTGCTGCTCATCTTGGCGGCGATTTCCTTGATCGTCATCGGCGGGAATTTCCCGGCGTTGGGGCCAGCGGGCTGGGCCGCGCCATCGACCCATTCGACCGCTTCGGCGTCGATCCCCCATTCGGCGGCGGCGCGACGGCACATTTCCGTGATCGCCTGGCGCGCGGCGATCACCGCCGCCTTGCCGCTGGCAAAGGTGGCCCGGCTGCCGTGGGTCGGTTCGTTGACCCCCAGCGCGCCGGTTTCCACCACGTTCACCCGCACGTCGTCATAGGCAATGCCCAGGGTTTCCGCCGTCATCAACGCGATCGAGGCGCGCAAGCCGCCGATATCGGGTGTGCCGATCGACACCTGCGCGGTGCCGTCTTCGGAAATCGCCATCGACACCGAGGTGTCGCCGCCGTGGTTGAACCAGAAGCCCGACGCGACTCCGCGCCCCTGGTTGGGTCCAAGCGGCGCCTGCAGGTTGGGGTGGGCTTTCATCGCTTCCAGCACCTCGACCAGACCGATCGAACCGAATTTCGGCCCATAGCTGGACTGGTCTCCATCGCGCACGGCGTTCTTCAGCCGGGTGTCAATGGGGTCAAGGTTCAGTTCCTTGCACATCTCGTCAACAAGGCTTTCGACGGCATAGGCCGCCATCGGCGAGCCCGGGGCCCGGTAGGCCGCGGCGCGCGGGCGGTTGGCCAGCACGTCGAACCCTTCGTGATGCAGCGCGGGCACCTTGTAGGCGGCAAAGGCGCAATAGAGCGCCATATCGACCGGCGCACCGGGGAACGCCCCGCCCTGCATCCGGAACACCACCTTGCCGGCGGTCATGGTGCCGTCTTTCTTCATCCCGATCTTGACGTCCATCGACGCCGACGCGGTCGGCCCGGTGGCGCGCAGCACTTCGGCCCGACTCATCACCACCTTGACCGGACGGCCGCCCGCCTTGCGCGACAACGCCAGCGACAGGGGTTCCATGAAGATCGTGGTCTTGCCGCCGAAGCCGCCGCCGATCTCGGACGGGGTGACGCGCAGTTGCGCCGGGTCAAGGCCCAGAACGTCGGTGCACATCTTGCGGATGTACCAGTGGCCCTGGGTGCAGACCCACATTTCGCCTTTGCCGTCGCTGCCCAACTGACCCAGGCAGGCATGGGGTTCGATATAGCCCTGGTGCGTTGCCTCGGTCTTGTAGGTCTTTTCCATGACCAGGTCGGCCGCGGCAAAGCCTGCGTCCAGATCGCCATGGCCGAATTCCATGTAGCGCACGACGTTCGGCGGCATGCCTTCGGGCACGGTCGCATCGGCGGCGCCGGCGCGGATCACCGGGGCGTCGGGCTTGATCGCCTCGTCCACGTCGGTGACATGGGGCAGGATTTCATACTCGACCTCGACCAGCCGGGCGGCATCCTGCGCGATCAGGGCGGATATCGCGGCAACTGCCGCCACCGCGTGCCCGTCATACAGCGCGCGTTCCCCGGCCATGGTGTTTTCCTGCATGTTCCAGGCTTCGCCGGTCAGGCCCTCCGGGAAATCGGCGCGGGTGATCACGGCCTTGACGCCGGGCAGGGCCTCGGCCTTCGAAGTGTCGATGCGCACGATTCGGGCATGGGCATGGGGGCTGCGCACGACGGCGGCCCAGAGCATGCCGGGGGCCGCGATATCGGCTCCGTACCGGGCACGGCCGGTGACTTTGTCCAGACCGTCGGGACGGTCGGGACGGGTGCCGACCAGGCGGAATTCCTTGTATTCGTCCTTGGCCATCACGCAGCCTCCCCACGCAGTTCCGCGGCCGCGTCCAGCACGGCGCGCACGATCTTGTCATAGCCGGTGCAGCGGCACAGGTTCCCCGCCAGCCAATACCGGACTTCCTCTTCGGTTGGGTCGGGGTTCTGGTCGAGCAGCGCCTTGGACGCCACGAGGAACCCCGGGGTGCAGAACCCGCATTGCAGCGCGGCATGTTCCACGAACTTGCGTTGCAGCGGGTGCAGGTCGTTGCCCTTGGCCATGCCTTCGATGGTGTCGACGGTCTTGCCTTCGGCCTCGACCCCCAGGACCAGGCAGGAACTGACCAGGACACCGTCCAGCATCACCGAACAGGCCCCGCAATCGCCGGTGCCACAGCCTTCCTTCGAGCCGGTCATCCCCAGCTTGTCGCGCAGGCAGTCCAGCAGGGTTTCGCGCGGGTCGGTCAGGAATTCGACCGTATCGCCGTTGACGGTGGTGGTCACATGAACCTTGCTCATTTCGCGGCTCCTTTCGCGCGGTCATAGGCGATGCGGGCGGCGCGGCGGGCGAGGACCCCGGCCACCTCGGTGCGGAACGCCACGGTGCCGCGCTTGTCGTCGATGGGGTTGCAGGCGGCCTCGGCCGCCTTGGTCAGGGCGGCCAGCGCGGCATCGTCCAGCGATGTGCCGATGATCGCCGCCGCCGCGTCGGGCGCCAGCCGCACGGTGGGGGCGACGGCCCCCAGCGCCACGCGCGCTTCGGTGATCGTATCGCCGTCCAGTCGCAGGTTCACGGCGCAGCCCACAACGGCGATGTCCATTTCCGTCCGCGGGATGAACCGCAGGTAGGCATCGCCGCCGTTTGCGCCGCGCGGCGGCAGCGTGATGGCCGAGATCACCTCGCCCGGTTGCAGCGCCGTCTTGCCGGGGCCGGTCGGCACGTCTTCGACCGCCAGTTCCCGGTCGCCGTCCGGTCCGGTGATGGCAACGGTCGCACCCGCGGCGACAAGGCCCGGGACCGAATCCGCCGCAGGGCTGCCGTTGCACAGGTTGCCGGTCAGCGTCGCGCGGCCCTGCACCTGGGTCGAACCGACGAGTTCCATGCCCTCGACCACGCCGGGCCAGTCGGCGATCAGTGCGTCATGGGCACCCAGTCGCGCGCCCGAGACCGCCACGCCGATCTTCCAGCCGCCATCGTCCGTGCGGGTGATGTCCATCACGCCGGGGATGTGTTTCAGGTCGATCAGGTCGTCGGGCGTCACCATGCCCGCGCGCAGTTGCACCAGAACGTCGGTGCCACCTGCAAGGAACCGGGTGATCCCCCCGGCACCGGCAGCGATTTCGGCCGCTTCGGTAAATGTCGATGGTGTATGATAGCGCATTCCGCCTCCTTGCAGTGCGACCTGCAATTGCCGTGTCGGTGGTACGGGTCCTGTCGTCCGGTGACCAAGCGCGCCCGCAGGGGGCCACCCGACGCCGCAGAAACCGCGTTAACGGCAATCAACCGCAAACTCCCCGCGGGCGCAAGCCTTGCGCCATGATCGCAGGCCTTCCGCAGGGGCAAATGCCGTTGGGTTCGCCTGTGGTGTCTGCTCTCGCTTTCCGGCACCATTGCGGACATAATCCGGCGAATCACAAGCCGGGCAAATCCGGCACTACGACAGAGGAGCGTATGATGAAGAAACTGCTGACCGCCACCGCAGCGATTGCGATGTTCGCAGGGGCTGCACAGGCCGAAGACGTGAAGATCGGGGTGATCCTGGGCTTTACCGGTCCGATTGAATCGCTGACCCCCGACATGGCCGCCGCCGCCGAAATGGCGATGAAAGAAGTAAGCGACTCGGGCAAGTTCCTGGGTGGCTCGGCCATCATGCCGGTGCGCGCGGATTCGACCTGTGTGGATTCTGCCGCGGCTTCGGCGGCTGCGGAACGCCTGATCACCGCCGACAAGGTGTCGGCGATCATGGGTGCGGACTGTTCCGGCGTGACCGGCGCGATCCTGGCCAACGTGGCCGTGCCGAATGGCGTGACGATGATTTCGCCCTCGGCCACCTCGCCGGGCCTGTCGACTGCCGAAGACAACGGCCTGTTCTTCCGCACGGCGCCGTCCGACGCCCGTCAGGGCCAGGTGCTGGCCGATGTGATGGGCGCGCGCGGGATCACCGAGGTCGCCGTGACCTACACCAACAACGACTATGGCAAGGGCCTGTCGGACAGCTTCATCGCCGCGTTTGAAGCCGCTGGCGGTACCGTCACGATCAACGCCCCGCACGAAGACGGCAAGGCCGACTACTCGGCGGAAATCGGTGCGCTGGCCGCGGCCGGTGGCCAGGTTCTGGCCGTGCTCGGCTATGCCGACCAGGGCGGCAAGGGCATTATCCAGGCCGCGCTGGACACCGGTGCGTTCGACACGTTCGCTCTGGGTGACGGCATGTATGCCGAGGCCCTGCTGGCCGATCTGGGCGCCGACATGGAAGGCTCGTTCGGGTCTGTTCCGTGGAGCGAAGGCGCAGGCTCCGACGCTTTTGCCGCGCAGGCCGAGGCCAACGGCGTGAACGGTTCTGGCCCGTTCACCCGCGAAAGCTATGACGCCGCTGCCCTGCTGGCGATGGCGATGCAGAAAGCCGGCAGCGCGGATCCAGCCACCGTGGCCGCCAACGTGCTGGACGTGGCCAACGCCCCGGGTGAACAGATCCTGCCGGGCGAGCTGGGCAAGGCGCTGGACATCATCGCCGCGGGTGGCGACGTGGATTACGTCGGCGCCACCAATGTCGAACTGATCGGCCCGGGCGAAGCGGCCGGTTCCTATCGTGAATACACGATCACCGGCGGCAAGTTCCAAACCGTTCAGTTCCGCTGATCGCCTGATCTGACGAAAGCCGGACGGCGCGGGGCACCCCCCGCGCCGTTCCCATAACTAAGACAGGCGCGGGAGGCGCCGTCGGGGGACACAGCGATGATCAAGGTCGAAAACCTCCACAAGCATTTCGGCGGGTTTCACGCGGTTGACGGGGCCAGCCTCGAAATCGCTCCGGGGTCGATCACCGGGCTGATCGGGCCGAACGGCGCGGGCAAGACCACGTTGTTCAACGTGATCGCGGGTGTGCACAGCCCGACCTCTGGCCGTGTCACCATGGCCGGCGAAGACATCACCGGCCTGCCGCCGCATGAATTGTTCCACAAGGGGTTGCTGCGCACCTTCCAGATCGCGCATGAATTTTCGTCGATGACGGTGCGGGAAAACCTGATGATGGTGCCCGGTGGCCAGCATGGCGAAACGCTGTGGAACACCTGGTTCGGACGCAAGCGCATCGCGGAGGAGGAACGCGCGCTGCTGGCCAAGGCCGACGAGGTGCTGGAGTTCCTGACCATCGACCACCTGAAGGACGAAAAGGCGGGCAACCTGTCCGGCGGTCAGAAAAAGCTGCTGGAACTGGGCCGGACCATGATGGTCGACGCCAAGATCGTGTTCCTGGACGAGGTCGGCGCGGGTGTGAACCGCACCTTGCTGATGACCATCGCCGACGCGATCCTGCGGCTGAACCGCGAACGCAATTACACCTTCGTCGTGATCGAACACGACATGGATTTCATCGGCAAGATCTGTGACCCGGTCATCTGCATGGCCGAGGGCAAGGTGCTGGCCGAAGGCACGCTGGCCGAGATCAAGGCCAACGAACAGGTGATCGAGGCCTACCTTGGCACCGGGCTGAAGAACAAGGAACCCGCCTGATGCGGCGCCTTCTTGCGCTTGTCCTTGTCATCACCGGTCTGGCGGGTGCCGCCACGGCCCAAAGCTGTGATGATCTTGGGCAGGGCGTGACGTTCTGCTGGTCCCAGACCGCGTTCAGCCCGATGTCCACGACGACCGGCGCCAAGGCTTACAAGAACGATCCGATGTCCGTCGCGCCCGAGGTGGTGTTCCTGCTGCCGTCGGTCAAGGAACTGCCGCCGGAAATGCAGGGTCGTGCGAACCTGAACAGCAATCTGGTGCTGCAAGATGCCTATCTGACCTTCATCCGCAACGCGGCGCGCAAGGCGGGTGTGGGGGTCGGCGATCTGGATATCGGGGTCGGGGAAGACGTGCGGATTGGTGGCCAGCCCAGCGGCATGGTCAGCTACACCGTGCCCGCGACGAGCGGTAAGCCTGCCACGGGGGAAACCGCGGCGATCCACTATGGTCCTGACTATTCGTTGGTGATCGTTGGCTTTGCCAATGCGGGCAAGCCCTCTGCGAAGCACCTTGCCGATTTCAAGGCCGCACTGGCCGCGTTCCGCTTGCCTGACGCTGCCCAACCCGCCCCGCGGGTCGCTGCTCCTGACAGCGACGACGCCATGGTCTGCAACGGCCTGCCGATGGGGATCGAGGTGTGCCGTCTGCACCCGGTTGAATGGGCCGAGTTCACTGCGATGAAGCAAGGCTTCGGCTATCGCTTTGTCTATGGCGACACAAACGGTTGGGTCTATGTCCGCGACTATCCGAATTGGCGCCAGACCACGCAATCCAAGCTGCACAAGACCCTTTTGAAAGATGAGTTGCGCGATATCGGTGCCAAACCGTCTGCCCTGCGCGATGGCAAGAAACTGTCGGTGCGGTTGGGCGATGCCGGCCGCAACCGCAAGGCCGAAGGGATCAGCTTTCCGGCGGGCAACCCGAACGGCCGAATGCAGATGGTGCTGAGCACGCTGTACCTTGGGCCGGGCTATTACATCCGTATCTTTTCCGGCAACAGCGGCGACGCCCTGAGCGCGGACCACATGGCCGTGCTCAGGGAAATCGCGCTGGGCCTGAACATTCCGAACTGACCGGCAAGAAAAACAACAAGGAGAGCCACCCGTGACCACCGAGGGCAACAGCCCCTTCCTGATCGGAGAAAGCATGACCGGCGGCTATGGCAAGGGGCCGGACATCCTGCACGATTGCACCATCGCCGTGAATCCCGGCGAAATCGCGGTGATCGTCGGCCCGAACGGGGCGGGCAAATCCACTGCGATGAAGGCCGTGTTCGGCATGTTGAACGTGCGGTCCGGTCGTGTCGTGCTGGATGGCGAGGACATTACCGCGCTCAGCCCGCAGGCGCGGGTTGTCAAGGGCATGGGGTTCGTGCCGCAGGTGCGCAACATCTTCCCGTCGATGACGGTCGAGGAAAACCTGGAAATGGGCGCCTTCATCCGCAAGGATGACATTCGGGGCACGATGGAGCAGGTCTATGACCTGTTCCCGATCCTTCGCGACAAACGCTATCAGGCGGCGGGGGAACTGTCGGGCGGGCAGCGTCAGCAGGTTGCCGTGGGCCGCGCGCTGATGACCAAACCCAAGGTCCTGATGCTGGATGAACCCACCGCGGGCGTCAGCCCGATCGTGATGGACGAACTGTTCGACCGCATCATCGAAGTCAGCCGCACCGGCATTCCGATCCTGATGGTCGAACAGAACGCCAAGCAGGCCCTGAACATCGCGGACCGCGCCTATGTGCTGGTCCAGGGCGCAAATGCGCATACCGGGACGGGCAAGGAATTGCTGGCCGATCCCGAAGTCCGCGCAAGTTTCCTGGGAGGATGACGATGACCCGGATCACCCTGGCGCTGGTCGCCACATTTCTGGCCGGGGCCGCGCAGGCCGAAGGATTCCTGTGCCGCTTTGTCACCGAATGCTATGGCAAGGAAGCCTGCGCCGACACGGACTATGAGGCCGAGATGACCCAGTTCGGGGATATCTACATTCTTGAAGACGTGGCCGGACGGCGCGGCATGATGCAGGTGTCTGACAAGGACGGTCACCGGGCGCTGGTGTCGGGCAATGTCGACGGCACAAGCGCGCTGATGACGATCACCGCGGACGGGCAGGTGATCTATACCCAGCACGGGCTGACCGACCCGGCGTGGCAGGTCACCTATCACGGGACGTGCGAGGCCAAGTGACGATGCGCGCGCTGATCCTTTTGCTGGCGATCGCGCCACAGCTGTCGCAGGCCGCCCCGGTCTGCGACGTGCTGTGCACGGCGGTGGAACAGTGCCGCGACGACGCCCGCAGCCATTGCGCCCCGTCGGCGACGACGATCTGCATCGCGCCGCGCAGCGGCAACAAGGTGCACCTTTATATCAGCGGCAAGGGGCCGTACCCCGCCCGCGAAACCACAGATGGTTCGGCG
Organism: Mesobacterium hydrothermale; assembly: GCF_035818635.1. NCBI lineage: Bacteria > Pseudomonadati > Pseudomonadota > Alphaproteobacteria > Rhodobacterales > Roseobacteraceae > Mesobacterium > Mesobacterium hydrothermale. The sequence goes on from NZ_JAYLLH010000005.1 coordinate 134,181, forward strand.
CGCGTGCTGACGCTTACCGCCTTTGGTGGCGGGCATGTGCTGACCATTCAGCCCGACGGGCAGTTCCTGTACCTGGGCAACTATTCCAAACGCTACACCGGCCAATGCGCCGGGTCGGAGGACAGCTGATGCCGGTCCCGTTGAAGAGGTCTTTGTGATGGATTTCCTGAACGCGCTTGTTGCGCTGACCAATTTCGTCATCATCCCCGCGGCCGCTTATGGCAGCCAGCTGGCGTTGGGCGCACTGGGGGTGACGCTGGTCTATGGCGTGCTGCGGTTTTCCAACTTTGCCCATGGCGATACCATGGCATTCGGAACCGCGATCACCATTCTGTTCACCTGGTGGTTCCAGTCGATGGGGATCGGGCTTGGCCCGTTGCCCACCGCATTGCTGGCTCTGCCCTTTGGCATTGCGGTCACCGCGCTGTTGCTGATCGGGACCGATCGGGTGGTGTATCGCTTCTATCGCAAGCAACGTGCTGTGCCGGTGATCGTGGTGATCGTGTCGACCGGGGTGATGTTTCTGTACAACGGGCTGGTGCGGTTCATCATCGGGGTCGATGACCAGGTGTTCACCGATGGCAGCCGTTTCATCATCTCGGCCCGCGATTTCAGGGAAATGACCGGGCTGCGCGAAGGTCTGGCGCTAAAGACCACCCAGGGGCTGACCATCGTGGTCGCCGTTCTGGTGGTGGCGGTGTTGTTTTGGTTCCTGAACCGTACGCGCACCGGAAAATCCATGCGTGCCTTTTCCGACAACGAAGACCTGGCCCTGCTGTCGGGCATCAACCCCGAGCGGGTGGTGATCGTGACCTGGCTGATCGTGGCGGCGCTGGCAACGATCGCGGGCACGCTTTATGGGCTTGATAAAAGCTTCAAGCCCTTCACCTATTTCCAACTGCTGCTGCCGATTTTTGCCAGCGCCATCGTCGGCGGGCTGGGCAGCCCGCTGGGCGCGATCGCGGGCGGGTTCGTCATCGCCTTTTCCGAGGTGACGGTCACCTATGTCTGGAAAAAGGTTCTGGGATACATGCTGCCCGAAGCGCTGGAACCCTCCGGGCTCGTACAGCTTATGGGCACCGACTATAAATTCGCCGTCAGCTTTGCGATCCTCGTGATCGTGTTGCTGTTCAAGCCGACGGGCCTGTTCAAGGGGCAATCGCTATGACTCATTCCCTGCGCGCACCGCTGCTGTTTGCCTTCGTCGCGGCGCTGTTCATTCTGGAAGGCACAACCGACGCCTGGATCTTTTCCGGCTCGTGGAACACCGCGCTTGGCATCCTGAACATGGCGCTGATCTCGGCCATCATGGCGCTGGGGGTCAACCTGCAATGGGGATATGCGGGCCTGTTCAACATCGGGGTGATGGGGTTCGTGGCGCTGGGTGGATTGGCCACGGTGCTGGTCTCGATGCCGCCCGCGCCCGGCGCGTGGGCCGCCGGGGGGGCGTGGCGCATCCTGCTGGGGCTGGTGATCGGTGCGGCCACGGTGGTGGCCGTTGCCCTGATGCGCCAGCGCATGGCCAAGGGCCGGGCCCGGATGGTTGTTACACTGGGGATGCTGGTCGTCGGGTTCTTCCTTTACCGGTCGGTCTTCGATGGCGGGGTGGAATTCGTCGAATCCATCACCCCCGCCGCCACCGGCCATATCGGCGGTTTGAACCCCGGCGGGGCCGAGAATTACAGGGACTGGGGCTGGCTGACGCTGGTGGCCTGGCCTGTGGGCGGGCTGATCGCCGCCGGGGCCGCGTGGATCATCGGCAAGACGGCGCTGGGGCTGCGGTCCGACTACCTGGCCATCGCGACGCTGGGAATTGCCGAGATCGTCATCGCCATCATGAAGAACGAAGACTGGCTGGCGCGTGGCGTGAAGAACGTGATCGGCCTGCCTCGCCCGGTGCCCTATGAGGTCGACCTGCAAGCCGACCCTGCATTTGCCGAACGCGCGGCGGATTGGGGGATGCAGGTGACCGAGGCGTCGACGCTGTTCGTCAAACTGAACTACATGATGTTGTTCACGGTGGTGCTGGTGGTTCTGCTGGTACTGGCGCAACTGGCCTACAACAGCCCCTGGGGCCGCATGATGCGCGCGATTCGCGACAACGAGGTCGCGGCAGAGGCGATGGGCAAGGACGTGACCGCACGGCATTTGCAGATCTTCATCCTGGGGTCCGCCATCTGCGGTATCGCCGGGGCGATGATGACCACGCTGGACGGACAACTGACCCCGTCGTCCTATCAGCCGCTGCGGTATACCTTCCTGATCTGGGTGATGGTGATCGTTGGCGGGTCGGGCAACAACTTTGGCGCCATCCTGGGCGGGTTCCTGATTTACTGGCTTTGGATCCAGGTCGAACCGATCGGCCAGTGGCTGTCACAGGTGATGACGAGCGGTCTGGCCGAGGACAACTGGTTCCGCATCCGCATGACCGACGCCGCTGCCCACATGCGCCTGTTCTCGATGGGGCTGGTGCTGCTGCTGGTGCTGCGGTTCAGTCCAAAGGGCCTGCTGCCCGAGAAATGACAAAGGGCCCCATTCGGGGCCCTTTCCAATTTGTGCCGATGCCTGCCATGTCAGCCCGACCCGATCAGGATCCCGGCCGCCAGCACCAGCGCGCCGCCCAGCACCACCTGCATCGAGGCGCGCAGGAACGGGGTTTCCATGTATTTGTTCTGGATCCAGGCAATCGCCCAAAGTTCGATGAAGACGATGATCCAGGCGATGCTGGTCGCAGTCCAGAAATGCGGGATCAGGTAGGGCAGGGCATGGCCCAGGCCGCCGACCGTGGTCATCACCCCCGACGCGACCCCGCGTTTGAAAGGCGATCCGCGGCCCGACAGTTCGCCGTCGTCCGACGCGGCCTCGGTAAAGCCCATGGAAATCCCGGCCCCGACCGATGCGGCCAAGCCGACCAGGAAGGTGGTCCAGGTGTCCTGCGTGGCAAAGGCCGTGGCAAAGATCGGCGCCAGCGTCGACACCGAGCCGTCCATCAACCCCGCCAGACCGGGCTGCACCCAGGTCAGCACAAACTGGCGATGCGCGGCGCGGTCTTCCTCGGCCCGCTCTTCTTCCTGCAGATGCTTGCCTTCCAGTTCGGTCGCGGCGTGCTGGTGCCCGGCCTCGGCCTTGGCCAGATCGCCCAGCAGCTTGCGGGTCGCGGCATCGGTCGTGCGTTTCGCTGCGGCAAGATAGAAATGCTCGGCGTCGCGCTCCATCGCTTCGGCCTCGGCGCGGATGCGGTCCAGGCCCAGGTTCTGGATCAGCCACACCGGGCGGCGGGCATAATAGCCTGCAACGTGTTCGCGCCGGATCAGCGGGATGACGTCGCCGAACCGGTCCTGGTGCAGCTTGATCAGCCATTGCCGATGGGTGTCTTCCTCTTCCGCCATCCCGTCGAACACCTTGGCGGTATCGGGAAAGTCGGTGCGCAGCATTTCGGCATAGCTGCGATAGATTCGGGCGTCATCCTCTTCGGATGAAATCGCCAGTGCCAGAACCTCTTGTTCCGACAGGTCCGAAAAATGACGGCGTTGCGTCAGGAAGCGCATGGGGAGTCCCTCGTTTAGAATGGTTCTAATGTAGAGCCATTCTGCAACGGTATCAACCATGGCGAAGGATGCAAGAAACAGAAACTGAACCGATCAGTTCATTTTGTCTTGCGAATCGCGTCGCTCTGCGTATTTATAAACTAAACTGTTTGGTTCACTTATGGAGATAACCATGCAAACCGTCCTGACTGCAACCGCACTTGTCCTGTTCGCAACCGCCGGGTCCGCCTGCATGACCATGGACCTGCCGACCCTGACTTATCCCGACACGGCGCCCGCATCCGTGTCGCAAGACTGCACGGGTCTGCTCAAGACGTGCAAGTGACCGCTGCGTGGCTTGCCGCTACTGAACCGTTCGGTCTAATATAGCCGCCTGGGATCGGAGGATCAGATGACCGCAACGGCTGAAAAGGTACGCAGGGGGCGTAAGTTCGACCAGGTTCTGGAAGGCGCGAAACAGGTCTTCCTGAGCGATGGTTTCGAAGGCGCCAGCGTCGACGACATCGCCCGCGCGGCGGGCGTGTCGAAGGCCACGCTCTACAGCTATTTCCCTGACAAGCGACTTTTGTTTATGAAAGTGGCCACCAGCCAGTGCGAAATGCAGGCCGAAGAGGCGTTGCAAACGCTGGATATGTCCCACCCGCCGCGTGTTGTTCTGCGGCAGGTGGCGCGTCAGTTTCTGGGGTTCATCCTGTCGGATTTCGGCTCCAGCATCTTTCGCATCTGCGTGGCAGAGGCTGACAGGTTTCCTGAACTGGGCCGCGAATTCTATGCCAGCGGGCCGCAAACGGTGCACGATGCCGTTGTCTGCTATTTGCAACTGGCCCGCGATCGCGGCGAGATTCGCGATTGCGACCTGTCGCTGGCTGCCGATCAGTTCGCCGAACTGTGCAAAGCCGACCTGTGGCCGAAACTGATCTTCGGCATCCGCACGAGCTTTGAAGAATCAGAGATCAGCCGCGTGATCGACGGCGCAATCGATACGTTCATGGCGCGTTACGGCGCGTGATCAGCCGATGCGCCGGATGATCATCCGCTTGTTGGCGTCGCGGCCCACCTCGAACCCGTTCGACGCCGCCACCAGCCCGCTCAGCTTGGCAAAGCCATAGCTGCGGCTGTCGAAATCGGGATTGGCATTGGCAAGCGACTGGCCCAGCTGGTCGAGATGCATCCAGTCTTCGTCCCCCTCCATCGCGTCAAAGGCGCGGGCGACCAGTTTCTTCGCCTCGGTCAGCTTGTTGCGCGACTTGGTCGCGTGCGAGTCGTTCTGGTCCAGCAGGTTTTCAAGAAAGATGAAGCGCTTGCAAACCTGCCGGAAGGCTTCGTTTGTTTTCTGTTCACCCATGCCGTAGACCGTCAGCCCGTGTTCGCGCAGCCGGCTGGCCAGGCGGATGAAATCGCTGTCCGAAGACACCAGAACGAACCCGTCGAACCGCCCGGAATGCATCAGGTCCATCGCGTCGATCACAAGCGCGATGTCGGACGAATTCTTTTTCGATGTGTAAGATGGCTGGTGTACCGGCACCATGCCGTAAAGCCCCATGATGTCGGCCCAGCCTTTCAGCCGGTCGGCGGAAAAATCGCCATAGCAGCGCCGCACTGAAGGTTCACCCAGTTTGGCAATTTCCTCGAACAGACCCTTGGCGAACTTCGGGGGCACGTTGTCGGCGTCGATCAGAACGGCCAGCAGGTCGGGACGGTTGGGCATCAGGTTTCCTTTGGCTTACAGCGTGCGGAACATCACCAGGGCATCAACGTAGCCTTCGGTCGGGTGACGGAAAGCGCCGGGCAGGCGGCCCACGATCTGGAACCCCGCCCGTTCCCACGTGTCGATGGCGCGGGTGTTGGTCGACACGACAAAGTTATACTGCATTGCGCGATACCCGGCTGCCCTGGCCGTGTCCAGCGAATGCGCCAGCAGCGCGCGCGCCACGCCCTTGCCGCGCGCGCCGGGCAGGGTGCAATAACCGGCGTTGCAGACATGTGCGCCGTTGCCTGTCTGGTTGGGCTTCAGGTAGCTGCATCCCAGCGCCTGTCCGTCCACCTCGGCAATGAAGCAACGCGCGGTTTCGGGCCAGAAATACGCTAATCCACCGGGCTTGCCACCCTTGGGGTCGGCGCAGAACGTATCGCCGGCCTCGACCGACGGTTTTAGGATCGACCAGACAAGGTCTTCGTCGTCGCGGGTCGCTTCGCGGATCGTCAGTGTCATTCCAGACCTTCGGTTTCGATGTGGATGAACGCGCCGCAATGCTTGCAATGCACCGCGTCGGCGTCATGCATCAACAGGCCGCAGCGGTGGCATTTCTGGCGCACCTTGGTGGGCCGGAACAGCACCTGCGCAAGACGCAGGAACAGGGTCACGCCAAAGATCATCACCACGACCGACAGCATCCGGCCCCAGGTCCCCGTCAGGGTGATGTCGCCAAAGCCCGTCGTGGTCAGCGTGGTGACGGTGAAATACAGCGCGTCGGCATAGTTCCGGATGTCGGGGTTGTGCGGATATTGCGTGGCATAGATCAGCCCGGTCATCACGAACAGGAACACCAGCAGGTTGACGGCAGCGATGACCACCTCTTCGTTGCGGCGGAAAGCGGAAAAATCGCTGCGCAGCCGGTTCATCAACTGGTAGGTCCGCAACAGCCGCAGCGTCCGCAGCACCCGCAGAAAACCCAGCCCTTCCCCCGCCAGCGGCGCAAGGAACGATCCGATCGCCACGATATCGGCCAGCGTCGCCGGAGAGACCAGGTAGCGCAGGCGCTGCTTTTCGATCCAGAGCCGCGCAATGAAATCGATCAGGATGACCACGCCGAACACAGCGTCGATGGTTTCGATCACCGGTCCGTGGGTCGAAAACGACGTGGCGATCACGAACAGGATGGTGACGATGTCGAACACCAGCAGCGCATAGCGGAACCGATGCGCGCGATCGGTTTCGCCTTCGTACAGTTCGTGCAGCCGTTCCGTCAGTTTGCTCATACCGGTTCCATGAAAAAGGGCGCCGGGTCCGTTGGTGGCGGAAATCCCGGCGCCCTGCAAGGTTTCAGGTCAAGGCTGCATATGGCTCAGTAGATCACCACCGAGCGAATCGATTCGCCCGCGTGCATCAGGTCGAACGCCGTGTTGATCTCTTCCAGCGGCATGGTGTGTGTGATCATCGGATCGATCTCGATCTTGCCGTTCATGTACCAGTCGACGAATTTCGGCACGTCGGTGCGGCCCTTGGCGCCGCCGAACGCGGTGCCTTTCCAGACCCGCCCGGTGACCAGCTGGAACGGGCGCGTGCTGATCTCGGCCCCGGCCGGTGCCACGCCGATGATCACCGACACCCCCCACCCTCGGTGCGAACATTCCAGCGCATCTCGCATCACCTTGACGTTGCCGGTGGCGTCAAAGGAATAGTCGACCCCGCCGATCTGGTCCTTTTCGGTCTTGGTCAGGTTGACGATCTCCTGCACGACCGAGCCTTCGATCTTCGACGGGTTGACGAAATGCGTCATCCCGAACTTGCGCGCCATCTCTTCCTTGGCGTCGTTCAGGTCTACGCCGATGATCATGTCGGCCCCGGCCATGCGCAGGCCCTGGATCACGTTCAGCCCGATCCCGCCAAGGCCGAAGACGGCGGCGGTGCTGCCGATCTCGACGCCCGCAGTGTTGATCACCGCGCCGATTCCGGTGGTGACGCCGCAGCCGATATAGCAGATCTTGTCGAACGGCGCGTCGTCCCGAACCTTGGCCAGCGCGATTTCCGGCATCACCGTGTGCTGGGCAAAGGTCGAACAGCCCATGTAGTGATAGATCGGGGTGCCATCCAGCATCGAAAACCGCGTCGTGCCATCGGGCATCAGGCCCTGGCCCTGGGTGTTGCGGATCGCGGTACACAGGTTGGTCTTGCCCGACAGGCAGGACGGGCATTCCCGGCATTCCGGAGTGTACAGCGGGATCACGTGATCGCCGGGCTTCAGCGTGGTCACGCCTTCGCCGACCTCGATCACGACGCCCGCGCCTTCGTGGCCCAGGATCGACGGAAAAATCCCCTCGGGGTCGGCACCCGACAGGGTGAATTCATCGGTGTGGCAAATGCCCGTGGCCTTGATTTCGACAAGGACCTCTCCGGCCTTGGGGCCGTCCAGGTTCACTTCCATGATTTCCAGCGGCTTTCCGGCCTCAAGGGCGACGGCGGCGCGTGTACGCATTGCGGTTCCTCCTGCTTGTTTGCGCCACAGTGCGACAAAACGGACGGAAAGGGCAATGCGCAAACCCGACAGGATCGGACGGATCGCAACGAAGCGGTTCTGGCGTTCACGTCCGCGTGAGGCGGGCAGTTTTATATATATATCTCTAATTCAAGTTTGATCTGCATCAATGCCCGCAGACATTAAAACATTCAGATCACGCGATGTGAAAATAGGAGGAAATCCCTAAATGACATCGCAATTCACCCCGACGCGCCGCGGCTTTCTGGGGCTGGCCGCTGGTGCCGGGGCGCTGGTCGCGACCGGTGCCGCGACGTGCGCCCAGGCGCAGGTCGCCACCAAGGCGAAGATCGTGATCCTGGGTGCTGGTGCCGCTGGTGCCGCCCTGTCGAACCGCCTGGTCCGCCGCCTGGATGGGGCACAGATCACCCTGGTCGATGGCCGCAAGGAACATTGGTACCAGCCGGGCTTCAGCCTGATCGCCGCTGGCCTCAAGCCGTCCAACTACTCGGTGACCCAGACCACGGATTGGTTGCCCTCTGACGTGACGCTGAAACAGGAATACGCCGCCAACATCGACCCCGAGGCCAAGACCGTCGCGCTGCAATCGGGCGAAGTGCTGAACTACGACTATCTGATCATCGCCACCGGGCTGGAGCTGAACTACGGCGCCATCGAAGGGCTTGAGATGGACATGATCGGCAAGGACGGCATCGGCTCGCTCTATGCAGGGCCGGACTACGCCGCCCGAACATGGCAGGCCGCGTCCAAGTTCTCGGAAGAGGGGGGCATTGGCCTGTTCAGCCGTCCGAACACGGAAATGAAATGCGCCGGCGCACCGCTGAAACATACTTTCCTGATCGACGACATCGCGGTGCGCAAAGGCACCCGCGGCAAGCTCGACATCACCTACATGGCCAACAACGACAGCCTGTTCGGTGTGCCGATCGTGTCGGAAAAGGTGCGGATGGTGTTCAAGGACCGCGGCATCAATGCCGATTACAGCCGCGTTCTGAAATCCATCGACGCCAGTGCCAAGCGGGCGGTGTTCACCACCAAGGACGGCACCGAGGAACGCGATTACGACTATATCCACCTGATTCCGCCGCAGCGCGCACCGCAGGTCATCCGCGACTCGGGCCTGAGCTGGGCAGACAAGTGGGTTGGCGAAGGCTGGGTCGAGGTCGACAAGCACAACCTGCGCCACAACCGCTATCCCAACATCTTTGCCGTGGGCGACGTGGCCGGCGTGCCGAAGGGCAAGACCGCGGCCAGTGTGAAATGGCAGGTCCCGGTGGTCGAGGAACACCTTGTTGCTCAGATCAAGGGCGACACCACGGACGCCAGCTATAACGGCTATACCTCGTGCCCACTGATCACCCGCGTGGGCCGGGCGATGCTGGTGGAATTCGACTACAACAATGACCTCACCCCCAGCTTCCCGGGCATCATCGCCCCGCTGGAAGAACTGTGGATCAGCTGGCTGATGAAGGAAGTGGCGCTGAAAGCCACCTACAACGCCATGCTGCGTGGCCGCGCGTAAGGAGCGACAGACATGAAAGACTTGACGTTCGGCACCCTGCTTGCCGTCTTCGAAGAAATCTTCGGCCGTGGTTTGTTCTGGGTCATGGTCGCCGTGGCGGCCGTGATTACGGTCGCCTACATCTACGTGCTGATTCGCGACCGCTCTGTCAGCTGGCGCAAATTCCTGTGGGCGCAGCTTTCGATGCCGTTCGGTGCCATCGCGGCTGTCCTGTTTGTACAGACGATGACCCGGTCCGGATTCAGCGATATCGGCGGCCCGATCGACGTGATCGTGCTGCTTATGGTTGCCGGTGGGGGCGCGGTTGGCATTGCCATTCTCGTCTACACGCTGGAGTCGCTGCTACTGAGGAAGAAGGACAAACCTCTATGACCGACACACCCATGCCCGAGGCGGTTCACAACCGTCTGGAACATTTTCCGATCACTTTTTTCGCCTCGGTCATGGGGCTTGCGGGGCTGACCCTGGCCCTGCATGTCGCCGAAGGGGCGCTGAAGTTCCCGCCCTTGCTCACCCATATCGCGCTGGCGGCGTCGGTGATCGATTTTGTCGTGATCTCGTTGTTCTATATCGCCAAGGCGGTGAAATATCCCGGCGCGGTCAAGGCGGAATGGAATCACCCAGTGCGCCTTGCGTTCTTTCCGGCGATTTCGATCTCGGTCCTGCTGATCGCCACGGCGATGCGCCCGGTGTCGATGGATGCCGCCCGTGTGCTGTGGATTATCGGCACCGCGCTGCAAGGCACGCTGGCGCTGGCGGTGATTTCCAACTGGATCGGCCACCGCAAGTTCCAACACCCCCACATTTCGCCCGCTTGGTTCATTCCGGCGGTGGGCAACGTGGTGGTGCCGGTGGCCGGTGTCAGCCTGGGATTCCCCGAGATTTCGTGGCTGTTCTTTGCCGCAGGCGTGTTGTTCTGGATGATCCTGCTGACTCTGGTGATCAACCGGCTCATCTTCCACGATCCGCTGCCGTGGCGCCTTGTGCCGACGCTGATGATCCTGATCGCGCCGCCGGCCGTCGCCTTCCTGTCGTGGCTGCAACTGAACGGTGGCCAGATCGATGGCACCGCGCGGTTCCTGTATTACACCACGCTGGTCTTTGCCGCGATCGTCCTGATCGAGGCGCGGGCCTTCGCCAAGCTGTCCTTCGCCATGTCGTGGTGGGCGCTCAGCTTCCCGGTCGCGGCGCTGACGATCTCGTCCTTCCGCTTTGCCGGGCTGACGCATCTGCCCGCGATCCGCACCATCGGCATCATCGGGCTGGCGCTGCTGCTGGTGATCGTTCTGGGCCTGATCGTGCGCACATTCATGGCGATCGCCCGTGGTCAGGTCTGCCAGCCTGAGTAAGCAAACCCCGTGGGGGCGTGGTGCCGCGCCGCGCCCCTACAACTCTTCGGCAAACGCCTTGAGGTAGTTGAGGAACGCCTGAACCTTGGCGGTGCGATGCAAATCAACATGCGTCACAAGCCACATCGGCGCGCACCAGTCGTCCTGCGGGGGCACCACCTGAACAAGATCGGGATTGTGCGCCGCCTCGGTTTCCGGAAGAAACCCCAGCCCGGCCCCCTCCAGCACCGCACGCTGCATCACCCGCGAATCCGTACAGCGGAACCGGATCCGGTCGAACGGGATATTGTCCTTCAGCCATTTCTGATGCGGCGCGCGGTTGTCGGGGTTGTCATGTGCCACAAAGACATGCCCGTCGAGATCGTCCAACGCCGCCGGACGTCCGTGACGGTCGATATAGGACGTGCCGGCATAGAGCCCGATCCGCATCTGCGCAAAGGGCTGCACCACGTTGTCAGGCTCTTGCGGCACCGCCCCGGCGCGCAGGGCCACATGCGCTTCGCCGTATTCCAGCCGGAACAGCCGGTCGTCGGTCAGATAGCGTACGATGACCTCGGGGTGTTCGCGTTGGAACCCGGCCAGCGCCCGCACCAGGAAAGGTGCAAGGCTGACCAGCGATGTCACCACCAGTTCCCCCGTCACTTCTGACCCGCGGCCCCGGATACGGCCCGACAGTTGCTGAAACTGATCGTCGGTGGCTTGCGCCACGCGGCGCAGTTCCTCGCCTTCCTCGGTCGGGGTATAGCCGCGCGGGTGACGCTGGAACAGCTTCACCCCCAGACGCTTTTCCAGCGCGTCGATGTGGCGGATCACCGTGGCGTGGTGCACGCCCAACGCTTCGGCCGCGCCACTGACAGTGCCCAGCCGCGCCACATGATAGGCGGTTCGGATTTCATCCCAATTCGTCATGACAGCCCGCGCAAAGGTTCCGGTTCCGCCGAATCATAAGCGAAGGGCGCGCGCTGCAAAGGGCGAATCGCAAAAAACAAACCCCCGCGAAAACATCGCGGGGGTCCGTAACTTTACAGGTCTCGAACGAAATGCGTTCGATCAGCAGGTCTTGCCGACGGTGGTGGTGCACTTCGACGAGGTGCCGCCCAGTGCCGGGATGATCAGCAGCGGGATCAGCGCCAGAGCCGGCGAAGGTGCCGAGCTGCTTACCGGAACGACGGCGAACGGGTCTTCGTTGTCCACGTATGCGTCAGGGGTAACCTGGTTTTTGCCGCCAGCCATCGCGCCGGAAGCTGCCAGCGAAGCAATGAGTGCGGTTGCGAGAATCTTTTTCATGTCCGTCTCCAAGGAAAAGGGGCTAACCTATGTCCGTTAGTTACTGCATTTCAGGGTTGCGTCAACTGCCCTATGGTAGCGCACCGCAACTGTTTGTATAACAGCAACAGTCCACGCCGCATTTTTGGGCAATATTCCGCCTTACTCAATGGCAGCACCATATCGTTGCCCCGGGGCGATGTCACCCCCGACGCGCGAAAAACCCCGCAAAACCCCTGTCTCGGTTGACTTTCACCTGTCTTGCGCCTATCCCGCGCAATGATTCCGGAAGTGGCAAAGCTTCCGGTCCTGTGGGCTATGCCCGGGATCGCCCCCCACCAGCGCGTTGCGCCCGTGGGGGCGTTTGCGCATTGCGCCATGGCTCCCCACATACGGGGCAGGAAACCTGGAGCGGCATAAGGAGGCCAGAGACGTGTTTGAAAATCTGTCCGAACGTCTCGGCGGCGTCTTTGACCGCCTGACCAAACAGGGCGCGCTGTCCGAAGACGACGTGAAAACCGCCCTGCGCGAGGTGCGCGTGGCCTTGCTGGAGGCCGATGTCTCTCTGCCGGTGGCGCGGTCCTTCATCAAGGCGGTCGAGAAAAAGGCCACCGGTGCCGCCGTGACCAAGTCGGTCACCCCAGGCCAGCAGGTTGTGAAGATCGTCCATGACGAACTGATCCAGGTCCTGACCGGCGAAGGCGAGCCCGGCGCTCTGAAGATCGACAACGCTCCCGCGCCGATCCTGATGGTCGGTTTGCAGGGCGGCGGCAAGACGACCACCACCGCCAAGCTGGCCAGGCGCCTGAAGGATCGCGATGGCAAGCGCGTGCTGATGGCCTCGCTCGACATCTATCGCCCGGCCGCGATGGAACAGCTGAAGATCCTTGGCGAACAGATCGGTGTTGACACGTTGCCGATCGTCGCGGGGCAAAGCCCGGTCGAGATCGCAAAACGGGCCAAGCAGCAGGCGACGCTGGGTGGCTACGATGTCTACATGCTGGACACCGCGGGCCGTCTGCAAATCGACCAGGTGCTGATGCAAGAGGTCGAAGACGTCCGCGACGCGGTCAAGCCGCGCGAAACCCTGCTGGTGGTCGATGGCCTGACCGGTCAGGTCGCGGTCGAGGTCGCGCAGGAATTCGACGACAAGATCGGCATCTCCGGCGTTGTCCTGACCCGGATGGACGGCGATGGCCGCGGCGGTGCGGCGCTGTCGATGCGCGCGATCACCGGCAAGCCGATCAAGTTCGTCGGTCTTGGCGAAAAGATGGACGCGCTGGAAACGTTTGAACCCGAACGCATCGCGGGCCGTATCCTTGGCATGGGCGACATCGTCGCGCTGGTGGAAAAGGCGCAACAGACGCTCGAGGTCGAACAGGCCGAGCGGATGATGAAGCGCTTCCAGAAAGGTCAGTTCAACATGAACGACCTGAAGATGCAGCTGGAACAGATGATGAAGATGGGCGGGCTCGAAGGCATGATGTCGATGATGCCCGGCGCGGGCAAGATGGCCAAGCAGATGGAAGGCGCGGGCATCGACGACAAGGTCATCCGCCAGCAGATCGCACTGATCCAGTCGATGACCAAAAAGGAACGCGCCAACCCGCAGATCCTGCAGGCCAGCCGCAAGAAACGCATCGCCGCTGGCGCCGGCATGGACGTGTCCGATCTGAACAAGCTGCTGAAAATGCAGCGCCAGATGTCCGACATGATGAAAAAGCTGGGCAAGATGGGCAAGGGCGGCATGCTGAAACAGGCCATGAAGGGCATGTTCGGCAAAAGCGGCACGCCCGAGGAAATGCTGGGCCAGATGGACCAGAAATCGCTTGAACAGGCCGCCCGCCAGCTGGGCGGTGGTCAGGGCCTGCCGGGTCTTGGCGGCGGCATGGGGCTGCCCGGCGGCCTGTCAGGGTTCGGCAAGAAGAAATAACCCATGCCCGCCCCCGTCCTTCATACGCCACGCCTGCGCCTTCGGCCCCATGTCATGGCAGACATGGACCCGTTCTGGGACTTCTTCCAGAGCGCGCGGGCGACCTATGTGGACGGGCCGAAGAACCGCAGTCATTTCTGGTACGGCTTCGCCTCGGAAACCGGCAGCTGGGACCTGATGGGGCAGGGTGGCTGGGGCGTCGACACGCGCGACGGCCAGTTCATCGGCCAGGTCGCGATCACCCAACCGCCGCATTTCCCCGAACGCGAAATCGGCTGGATCTTCTTTGAGGCCGCCGAAGGCAAGGGCTACGCCACCGAAGCCGCAACCGCCGCGCTCAACTGGGCGTGGGGGCAAGGCTTCGACACGCTGGTCAGCTACATCCACCCCGACAACGCCCGCTCAATTGCGCTGGCGAAACGGCTGGGCGCGGTGCACGACGCCAACGCAGACCTGCCCGACGGCGAAACGCCCGACGAAACCGTGGTATACCGCCACAGCCCCGACACCGACGGCAGCCCGGAGGCTTACGCATGAGCCTGACCGCCGCCCCCCGTATCGAAACCGACCGCCTGATCCTGCGCGGCCCCGAGCCGCGCGATATCGAACCCACCATCGCCTTCCTGATGGACCAGGACCGTGCCGCCAAGTTCGGCGCCTTCGACAACCGGGGCGATGCCTGGCGCTGGTTCATGCTGAACGTCGGCCACTGGCACTACCACGGTTACGGCTATTTCGCGCTCGAACTGAAGCAGACCGGCGCCACCGCCGGTATCTGCGGCATCTGGAACCCCGAAGGCTGGCCAGAGCCCGAGGTCGGCTGGGTCGTCTTCGAAGGCTTCGAAGGCAAGGGCCTGGCATACGAGGCCGCCCTGGCCGCGCGCCAATGGGCCTATGACAGCCTGGGCTTCACCACGCTGACCTCGAACATCGTGCCGGGCAATGCCCGGTCGGTGGCGCTGGCCGAACGGATGGGCGCCACCTACGAACGCACCTATCAGAACATCAGCATGGGCGAGGACATGCTCTACCGTCATCCGGGGCCGGAGGCGCTGGCATGACCGTCACCATTCCCGTGATCGAAACAGACCGCCTGGTCCTGCGCGCCCCCGCGCTGGCCGATCACGCGCCGCTCTGCGCCTATTTCCAGGACCCGCGCAGCCACTGGAACGGCGGCCCGCTGGACGCGGTCGCCGTCGGCCGCGCCCTGATGGCGACGGTGGGCCAATGGCACCTGCGCGGCTTCGGCCTGTGGTTTCTGGAAACCCGCGACACGCAGGCCTTCGCGGGCTTTGCCGGCATCTTCATGCCCTTCGACTGGCCGGAACCGGAACTGGGCTACGCTGTCACCGCCGCGCACGAAGGCACCGGCCTCGCGGCGGAGGCGGTGACCGCCGCGCGCCAGGCCGCCGCCACCCATTTCGGGTTGACCCGCCTTGCCAGCTACATTTCGCCGGAAAACACCCGGTCGCAGGCCTTCGCCCGTCGCCTGGGCGCATCGCTGGAAACCGTCACCACCCTGCGCGGCGCCCAGACACAGATCTGGCGCCACCCCGAGGTCGCGCCATGACCGTTGCCGTCGAACAGCACCGCCCGGGGCGGGCGTCGCGCCAGGCGTCCAAGATCGGCGGCCGGATCCCGACATTGGACACCCGCCGCCTGCAACTGCGCGCGCCGCGGATCTACGATTTCGGCGCCTATGCCGACATTTTTTGCAGCGATCGCGCGCAGTTCATGGGCGGCCCGTTCACCCGGGAAGAGGCCTGGGCCTCGTTCACCGGCGCCATCGCGCTGTGGATGCTGCACGGTCATGGGCTGTGGACGATCGACGCGCAAACCACCCCCTCCGCGGGCTTCGCGCTTCTGGGCTTCGACTATGCCGACCCGGAACCGGAACTGGGCATCTTCCTGACCGAAGAGGCCGAAGGCCACGGCTACGCCGAAGAAGCCGGCCGCGCGGTTCTGGACCACGCGTTCAACGCGCTGGGCTGGGACACGGTCGTGTCTTATGTCGATGGCAGCAATGTCCGCGTCATCGCCCTGCTGACCCGGCTGAACGCCACCCGCGACGCCGCCGCCGAGACCGCTTTGGGCGACGGCACGCAGGTTTACCGACACCGGCAGGAGGCTTGACCGTGGACCTGCTTTCATCTTTCCAAAAATACTCGACAACCCCGGCTGCCACCCGCGCAGCCGGTCACGAAAGGACCGTCTGATGGGCCACCGCGATATTCCCGTCCTCGAAACCAAACGTCTGGTCCTGCGCGGTCCCGACCCCCAGGACTACCCCGGTTTCAAGGCCACTTTCGCATCGTATCGCTCGCGCTTCATGGGCGGTCCGTTGAATCCCTATGAGACCTGGATGCTCTACGCCGCTGAAATCGGTCACTGGGAAATCCGTGGCTACGGGATGTGGATGGTGCACCTGAAAGGGACCGAGGAAACCGTGGGCATGGCCGGCGGCTGGTGCCCGGCGCAATGGCCGGAACGCGAAATCGCCTGGATCATCTGGCCGGAAAAGGGCGGGCACGGGTTCGCTCTGGAAGCCACCCACCGGGTACGTCGCTACTTCTACGAGGAACAAGGCTGGGAAACCGCGGTCAGCTTCCTTGACCCCAAGAACCTCGATTCGATCCGGCTGGCGGAACGGCTGGGGGCCAAGCGCGATCACGAAGCCAAATCCGTTGACGGGCACGACGTGTGTTATCGCCACCCCAGTCCCGCGCAGTTGCAGGGCTCGCAGCTCGCGCATGGTATCGACATGGAGATCGCCCATTATCAGGACCCGCTGTTCAAACCGAAGGGCTGGGCCATTGACTGACCGTTTTACCCCGATCCCGACCCGTACCGCGTATGCATCCAGTGTGCATCGCATGTGCATGGCTTGTGCATCACCCGTTCCGGGCCAAAGGAGACCCGCATGACCGACGCCGTCACCCGCGCCGCAGCCCTGCTGAAAGAGCACCGCGAAAGCATCGACCGGCTGGACGCGATCCTCGTCTACACGCTGGCCGAACGGTTCAAGCACACCCAGGCCGTGGGCGTCCTCAAGGCGCAACACGACCTGCCCCCATCCGACCCCGCACGCGAAGGCAAGCAGATCGCGCGGCTGGAAACCCTGGCGGAAGAGGCCGACCTCGATCCCGAATTCGCCAAGAAATTCCTGAACTTCATCATTCAGGAAGTCATCAAGCATCACGAACAAAAGCAATCGTGACCACACCAAAGACAGGGCGGTGATGCGCCCTGACCCCGCCATTCAAAGGAGAAACACAATGGCACTTAAAATCCGTCTGGCCCGTGGTGGCTCGAAAAAGCGTCCCTTCTACCGCATCGTCGTCGCCGACTCGCGCATGCCGCGCGACGGCCGCTTCATCGAGAAGGTCGGCATCTACAACCCGCTGCTGGCCAAGGACAGCGAAGACCGCGTGAAGATGGACGTCGAGCGTATCCAGCACTGGATCGCGCAGGGCGCCCAGACCACCGACCGCGTGTCGCGTTTCCTCGAAGCTGCCGGCGTCGTTGAGAAAAAAGAGCGTTCGAACCCCAAGAAGGGCACCCCGGGCAAGGCCGCTCAGGAACGCGCCGAAGCCAAGGCAGCCAAGGCCGCCGAAGGCGCAGAATCCGCTGACGCAGAATAATCTGCGCCACGCTGATTGTCCCCCGGTGGCGGTTGCGTTCCGCCGCCGGGGGTCGTTCACTGTCACCAGACCATGCGCCTTTTTCGCCTGATTATCTTTGTGGCCATCGCCTTCGTGGTGGGTATGTTCTTTGAACGGTCACAACAGATGGATCGGTGCGAAACCGCGGGCGGTGTCTGGACGCGCGCCAATGTCTGCGCAGGGGCAAGGGAACAGGATGGCTGAATTGATCTGTGTCGGCGCGATTGCCGGGGCCTTCGGTGTTCAGGGGGAAGTGCGGCTGAAAAGCTTTACCGCCGATCCCGAAGCCATCGCCAACTATGGCCCGCTGTCGACAGAGGATGGCGCAACCCGGTTCGAAGTCGAACTGACCCGTGCAATCAAGAATGGTTTTGCCGCGCGCCTGTCGGGCGTCGCGACCAAGGAACAGGCTGACGCGCTGAAAGGCACCCGGCTTTATGCCCCGCGCGAGGTGTTGCCGTCGTTGCCGGATGATGAATTTTATCACGCCGACCTTATCGGCCTGACCGTGTTCGACACCGGCGGGGCGGAACTGGGACGGGTGAAGGCTGTGCTGAATCACGGCGCAGGCGATATTCTGGAACTCACCGTTCCCGGTAATTCCGCAACGGTGTTGTTGCCCTTTACGTTGGCCATCGTGCCGACGGTCGACCTGTCCAGCGAACGGATCGTGGCGGACCCGCCTGACGGGCTGTTCTGAAGCTTGCGCAGATCGTCGTTCGTGCCCGGTTCCAAACAACGGGCCCCAGCAGCGTGCAGGTGATGCCGATCACCAACACCCCACCCTCGCGCTCAAAGATGTCACCGCTGTCCGACCTGCCCGGGGCGGACCCGCCGCTGAATTGTGCGGGACTCGCAGCAGACATCCGCGCACGTCCGGCGCTCGCAAGATCGGTGAATTCTGGACCGGATTCCGCGATTCCCGCCGGATTCCTGAAACTGAACCTGCCCAACCTGTCGAATGAGGCGGCATCAGGGCGAAAAAAGGCAGCAGTAAGGCAGGTTTAAATATATGATATTATGAAATAAAATCGGAAATCCGCTGTCCCGGCCTTGGTTTTTCCCAGCATTTGCCACTTTTCTGCCTTATTTCGACCCGAATGTGACCATGTTTCGTGTGGGGGCACGTTTGATTGGGGGTTTTCCCTTGGTACTGTCGGTTGAACGTATTGCCTTGTCGGCTGCCGCTGTTAGCCCTGGTTTGTTGTTGTCCGTCGTAGATACGGACGTGTTGCGGTTGTCCGTTGGCTGGAGCGGGGCAGCGCTGCCTGTCCTTCTTGCGCTGGTGCTTTCAGGAATTGCGGTTGCCATGTCCTGCAAGGTCGCGCCGGTCGATCTGCGCGGATCGCTGGGGCTGATGCGGCGGCGGGGTATCGTGCACCTGATGGCGGATCTGCCTGCGGTCGAAGCTCAGCGCGGCGATTTGCGGTTCTACCTGTCCGAGGCGCAGACCCAGCCGAACCATTTTGCCGGCAAGCCTGAACCGGAAACCCTGAACCGGGCGATCGGCAGGGCGCTGGCCAAACTGATGTCGGCACGCGGTCTGACCGACCTGGAAACCGCGCCGCGCGCGGCGCTGGCGGAACTCTATGTCTTTTGCAGCGTGATGCGCAGCACCCCTGGGGAAGCGGGCCGCCTGTCGGCGGCCTTTGTGAACCCGTATCAGGTGCTGACGATCCGTGACCATCTGATGACGTTGCACGCAACCCGCCTGCGGTTCGAACGCCAGCGCGACACGTTCGAGGCCACCCGAGCGATCTGGCTGATGCGAAATGGTGTCAAGGGCCTGCGGCTGCGAGACAGTCTTGAGCGTATGGCAATGCCCGATCCCGACCTGTGGCACCACATCGTTTTGGAGCATGATGCCACTTGCCCCGGCCAGAGAGAGGCGGCGCTGTGGTGCGTCCAGCAATCCGCCTGCGACCGTGCGACCGTGGCGGGCTTTCTGGTCAACACCGCGCTGAACGGCAGTTTGAAGCGCGCGGTGCGGCAGGGCGACGCCGGCTTTGTCCGGTCGGTGCGGCGCGTGATCGAGCTGTGGAATGCCGGATGGTATTGCAATCACGAACTTGCGCTGGACCCGCCCGACCGGGTTGAACAGACCCGCGACACGGTTCTGGCTACGCTGGACAAGGTCGCTTGCGACCTGGGAGGGGACCCCTGGCCGGTGCCGCACGGACTGTTCATTCGCTACGAAGGCCGCGCCGTTCGGCGGCGTGACAACTGGTGCTTGATGACCGGGACACTGCTGTCGCCACCGAAATACGAAGATTACGTCGACCCGATTGCCGCCTGAGACAGGGCCGACACCGGCTTGCCCCGTGGTTCCGGCACGGCTAGACCGGGGCGCGCAACAGGGGGCAGACCGATGACAGACACGCCGAAATCGCATGGCCGCAAATCAATCACTGCGTCGCTGAAGCCGCGCGACCTGATGGCGGAACAGCCGGTTCTGGCGAAAGCGTGGCATGCGCAGATCGTCACCCTGTTTCCCGACGCCTTCCCCGGTGTGCTGGGCCTGTCGCTGACCGGTCGCGCGCTGAAAGAGGAAAAATGGCAGCTGGAAACCATCGCCTTGCGCGATTTCGGCGACGGCAAGCACCGTAACGTCGATGACACCCCGGCGGGGGGCGGCGCGGGCATGGTGCTGCGCCCGGACGTGGTTGGGGCGGCGCTGGAACATGCGCGGCGGTCGGCGCGCGGCCGGATGCCGATGGTCTATCTGTCGCCGCGCGGGCGGCCTTTCGATCAGGCAATGGCGCGGCACTTGGCAACGATGGACGGGGTCACGATGATCTGTGGCCGGTTCGAAGGGTTGGACCAGCGGGTGATCGATCATTATGGCATCGCCGAAGTGTCGGTGGGGGACTACGTGCTGACCGGCGGTGAGTTGGCGGCGCAGATCGTTCTGGATGCCACCGTGCGGTTGCTGCCCGGGGTGTTGGGCAACGAAACCTCAACCGAAGAGGAAAGCTTCTCTGACGGGTTGCTGGAGCATCCGCAATACACCCGACCCGCCGAATGGAAAGGCCACCCTATCCCTCCGGTCCTGTTGTCGGGCAACCATGGCGAAATTGCAAAGTGGCGGCACCAGCAAGCCCAGGACCTGACCCGCGAACGCCGCCCGGATCTGTGGCAACGCCTTGAAAAGAAATAGCGTCAAAGCGCCGCTTGACCCTGCGCGCGCATGGGGTCAGTCTGGCGCTCACGTCCGTGGCGCTGCGGGCGCGACCCCGGTCTTGTGAAAGGGGGCGCGATCCGATCTGTGTCCGGCAGGCTGGAATGGGGGGCCGAATGGCCAAGAACAACAGTCGCACCTTGGGCGTGATCGGGCTGGGCAACTTTGGCAGCACCGTCGCCACTGAACTGCAACGCTTCGGCAATCATGTGATTGGGATCGACACTCACGAAGGCCGGGTGGCGAACCATGCTGACAGCCTGTCACAGTCGTTGATCGCCGATGCCCGCGACGATGCTGCCCTTCGCGAAGCCGGGTTGGCGGATTGCGATGCCGGGCTGGTGGCGATCGGCTCGGACCTGGAGGCCAGCATCCTGGCCGCGATCAACCTGAAACTGCTGGGTGTGCCGATGGTCTGGGCCAAGGCCAAGACCAAGACGCATCACCGAATCCTGAGCAAGCTGGGGGTCGATCGGGTGATTCACCCCGAGGTCGAGATGGGCCAGCATATCGCGCAGGTGCTGCACAATCCGCTGGTGCGGGACTATGTCAGCCTTGGCAATGGCTTTCACGTGGTCAATTTCCGCATTCCCGAAAGCCTTGAGGGCAAGACTCTGTCGGATTTGCCCCATGGCGAGAAATTCAACCTGCGCTGCATTGGCGTGATGCGCGGCACCGAGTACATCGGCCAGGACGGGACCGCCTGCCGGCTGGAGCGGGACGACCTGCTGTTGTTGCTGGGCCAGCGCAAGGACCTGCGCAGCTTTGCTTCCAGCCTGTAGACCATGATCAAGCGCGTGACGCACAGGATCCGGCGGATCGGGGCGCTGCACCTGCCGCCCCCGGCGCTGCTGGCGGTGTTCTATCTGGGGACCATCCTGTTGGGGGCCCTGCTGCTGTGGCTGCCGGTTTCGCACCACGGCGGGGTGGGACCTGGAATTGCGATCTTTACCTCGACCTCGGCCGTGACGGTGACGGGGCTTGCGCTGGTCGATACCGGCGCGGCCTTCACAGGCTTTGGGCAGGCGGTGATTGCCGTGCTGATCCAGCTGGGCGGGCTGGGGTTGATGACCTTCGCCGTGCTGGTTCTGGGCGCGCTGGGAATCCCGGTGGGCATGCCGCAACGGTTGATCCTGCGCGAAGACCTGAACCAGACATCGCTGTCAAACCTGACGGTTCTGGTACGCATCATCTTTACCGTTGCGCTGATCTGCCAGGCCGTCGGAGCGTTGTTGCTGTGCCTGGTCTTCGTACCGCAATTTGGCTGGAACGGTATCTGGCAGGCGGTGTTCCATTCGGTATCGGCCTTCAACAACGCAGGGTTCGCGTTGCATCCCGACAGCCTGTCGCACTGGGTTGGCGACCCGGTGGTCAACCTTGTGATCCCGGCGCTGTTCATCCTAGGCGGGCTTGGCTTCATCGTGCTGGGTGACATTTACCAGAAACGCCGGTGGCACCGTCTGACCGTGCATTCCAAGCTGATGATCGCGGGCAGCGGCGTGCTGATCGTCGGGGGGTCTGTCCTGTTCGGACTGATGGAATGGTCGAACCCCGAAACCATGGGCAACCTCAGTGTTGCAGAGAAGCTCTGGGCCAGCTGGTTCCAGGGGGTCAGCCCGCGCACCGCCGGGTTCAACACGATCAACACCGGGGGGATGCACGACAGCACCACGATGCTCACGATGGTGCTGATGCTGATCGGGGGCGGCAGCACCTCGACCGCCGGCGGCATCAAGGTGACCACCGTCGCGGTGCTGCTGCTGGCCACGGTCGCGTTTTTCCGCCGCCGCACATCGATGCATGCATTCGGGCGGTCTTTGGGGTTGGAGGAAGTGATGAAGGTCATGGCGCTGACCACGATATCCATGCTGATCGTGCTGACCTCGATTTTCCTGATTTCGATCAGCCATGACGGCCAGTTTGTCGACCTGGTGTTCGAAGTGACCTCGGCTTTTGGGACAGCGGGCCTGTCGCGCGGGGCGACGCATGAATTGGACACGCTGGGGCGCGCGGTCATCATGTTCACCATGTTCGTGGGCCGGGTGGGGCCATTGGTGGTGGGGTTCTTCCTGGCCACGCGCAGCACACCGCGGGTGAAATTCCCCGCTGGTCAGATCTATCTGGGCTAATCGCCGTCCACGCGACACTTGCGTGACCGGGGCAAAGCGCCTATACGGCCCCATCTTCAGGTGCTGAGGCGACTCGGCGCCTTTTGATATTGGTGTCGGGAAACCTGCCGCCATCCAAAGCAAAGAACAGCTGGTGCACCCCTTTTACCCGGTTGGGTCAAAGCTCTGGCCAGACATTTCCGCGGGCAAACCGCGCGTAACAAAGGAGATGATCAGATGAACCTGATCGCACAGCTGGAGGCGGAACAGATCGCTTCCCTGGGGAAAACCATCCCCGATTTCAAGGCCGGCGACACCGTTCGCGTTGGCTACAAGGTGACCGAAGGTTCGCGCACCCGTGTGCAGAACTACGAAGGTGTTTGCATCAGCCGCAAGAACGGCAAGGGCATTGCCGGTTCGTTCACCGTTCGCAAGATTTCCTTCGGTGAAGGTGTGGAGCGTGTGTTCCCGCTTTATTCGACCAACATCGACAGCATCGAAGTCGTGCGCCGTGGCCGCGTGCGTCGTTCGAAGCTGTATTTCCTGCGCTCGCGTCGCGGCAAGTCGGCCCGTATCGCAGAAGTTACCAACTACAAGGCCCCCAAGGGCGCCGAGGCGTAAGGACTGGCGAGATGAAAAAAGATATCCATCCCGAATACCACCTCGTCGACGTCAAGATGACCGACGGCACCATCTTCCAGGTGCGCACCACCTGGGGCAAAGAGGGTGACACCATGACCCTGGACATCGACCCGACCGCGCACCCGGCGTGGAACGGTGGCAGCACCCGTCTGATGGACCAGGGCGGCCGCGTGTCCAAGTTCAAGAAGAAATACGAAGGCCTGGGCTTCTGATCTGCCCCGCCTTTCAGGTTTCGGGAAACGCCGTCCTTCGGGGCGGCGTTTTCTTTTGCGGGGTGGTTCGGGGCTGAGTCCCCAGCGCCACGAAACCGGGCGGAAAATCTGCGACGGGTTTTCTTGTCTGTCCCCAACATATATTGTAGCGCTCGGCAAAACACCGCAGATCATGCGGGTCAGACAAGGGGCGGAGCGGTGGCTCATATTATCGTTGTAGGGAACGAAAAGGGCGGTGCGGGCAAGTCCACCGTGTCGATGCACGTGGCCTCGGCGCTGGCGCGCATGGGCCACCGGGTCGGTGCGCTGGACCTTGACCTGCGGCAGCGCACGCTGGGCCGTTACGTCGACAACCGACGTGCTTTTTCCGAGGCAGAAGGCCTTGGCCTGCCGTCGCCAACCTACATTGACCTGCCAGAGATCGACCCGGCGGCATTGCAACCCGGTGAAAACATCTATGATCACCGTCTGTCGGCAGCGGTTTCAGAGCTGGAACCCGAAAGCGATTTCATCCTCATTGACTGTCCCGGCTCGCACACCCGGCTCAGCCAGGTGGCGCATTCGCTGGCCGATACGCTGATCACGCCGCTGAACGACAGTTTCGTCGATTTCGATCTGCTGGCCCATGTCGACAGCGACGGGTTGAAGATCAAGGGCCCATCGGTCTATTCCGAGATGGTCTGGAACGCGCGGCAACTGCGGGCGCAGGCCGGGTTGCAGCCCATAGACTGGGTGGTTCTGCGCAACCGTCTGGGCGCCCAGCAAATGGTCAACAAGCAAAAGATGGAAAACGCGTTGGAACGGCTGTCGAAGCGGATTGGCTTCCGCATCGTGCCGGGCTTTACCGAACGGGTGATTTTCCGGGAACTGTTCCCCCGTGGGCTGACCTTGCTTGATCTCAAGGATGTGGGCGTCAAGCAACTGAACATTTCCAACGTGGCAGCCCGACAGGAACTGCGCGACCTGATCAAGTCGCTGAACCTGCCGGGCGTCACGGTGACGTTCTAGCGCCCTAGTCCGCCGGTCCGGGCCAATCCTTCGTTTCCAGTGCGTCCATCGCGTACCACGGCAGGGTCTTGCCGGTGGTCATGCCCCAGCGCCGCCATTCGCGGAACGCGTCGTCTTGCAGGTGCGCGGCGACATAGGCCTGCGCCACCTCATCAACCGGTAGCCCATAGGTCGCGATCCGCGCCGCGACCGGGGCAAAAAACGCGTCCACCGCCGAATAGGCACCGCACAGCCACGGGCCATCCGCGCCGAACCGGTCGCGGGCAAAGGCCCAGATCAACTCCAGCCGGGCGACATCGGACAGAACCTCTTCTGACGGCTGGAAATTCGCGTAGGCCAACCGCAGGTTCATCGGGCAGGCGCCGCGCAGCGCGCTGAACCCTGAATGCATCTCTGCGGCCATCGACCGTGCGGTTGCGCGGGCCGCAGGGTCTGTGGGCCAAAGCCCGGCCTCGGGGTGGCGACTGGCCAGTTCTTCGGCAATCGCCAGCGAATCCCAGACCGCTGCGCCTTCGGGTGTGATCATCGTTGGCACCGTACGGGCGGGGCGCGCGGCGCTGACCTGTTCAGCCACGCTGCTGGCGCTGAAATCCACCAGTTCTTGCTCTGCGCTCAGTCCGAATTTGCGAAACAGCAACCAGCCGCGCAAGGACCAACTGGAATACGCGGGGTCGCCGATGATCAGGCGATAACTCATGGCAGAACCTTTCCATCTGTGTGCCACACCAAGTATGGCACGCCGCCGGTCCGGCCAAAGCGCAAAGTTGTGGCGTTCCCCATCACGGGGCCTGATGGGTCGATTCCGGGGCGCAACGGTCTTTTCGAAACTGAAAGTGATCCGGTTGGGGTTTCGCCTCGTAACCATACCAAACAGCCCCGGAAACCAGGGGCGACGGATCCAAGGGGGAAGACGATGGCACTTGATGCATTTAACGACCAAACCCTGTCGCGCAAGGCGATGAAGGCCGAAATCCTAGATGCAGAGACAGAATTGCGGTTGGCTTATGCCTGGCGTGATCAGCGGGACGAAGCCGCGCTGCATCGTCTGATCACCGCCTACATGCGGCTAGCGATTTCGATGGCGTCGAAGTTCCGCCGCTATGGCGCGCCGATGAACGACCTGATCCAGGAGGCCGGGCTGGGCCTGATGAAGGCCGCCGACAAGTTTGACCCTGATCGCGGCGTGCGGTTTTCGACCTATGCGATCTGGTGGATCAAAGCCAGCATCCAGGATTACGTGATGCGCAACTGGTCTATGGTTCGGACCGGATCGACCAGCAGCCAGAAATCGCTGTTTTTCAACATGAAGCGTGTTCAGGCGCGGCTGGAACGCGAAGCCGCCGCAGAGGGCCGGGTGCTGGAAAGCCACGTGCTGCACCAGATGATCGCCGACGACCTTGGTGTGCCGTTGCACGACGTGGAAATGATGGCGGGCCGGTTGCAAGGTTCGGATTTTTCGTTGAACGCGACACAGTCGACCGACGAGGAAGGCCGCGAGTGGATCGAAACGCTGGAAGACGATGGCGAACACGCCGCCGAGATCGTGCAAGAGGATCTGGACTGGGCGCAATTGCGCGAATGGCTGCTGGTGGCAATGAACGGGCTGAACGAACGCGAAAGGTTAATCGTTCGAGAACGCAAATTGCGGGAAGAAAGCCGCACGCTGGAATCGTTGGGCCAGGAGTTGGGGTTGTCGAAGGAGCGTGTGCGTCAGCTGGAAGCGGCGGCCTTCGCCAAGATGCGGAAATCGCTTGAAGCGCAAAGCCACGAGGTCCATGCATTCTTCGCATGAGACATCTGATCGCCTGCCTCGCACTTGCCGCCGCCCCCGTTTTCGCCGCAGATCTGCAGGGGGTTGACGTGGTGTTCCTTGGGGAGCAGCACGACAACCCACACCACCACGCGCGGCAGGCAGAGCTGACCGCGGACTTATCGCCCAAGGCGCTGGTGTTCGAGATGCTGACAGCGGAACAGGCCACGCAGGTGACGCCGGACCTGATCGGGGACGAGGCGGCACTGGAAGCGGCCTTGGGCTGGAACGACAGCGGCTGGCCGGATTTCAGCATGTATTATCCGATCTTCGCGGCCGCCCCGCAGGCGCGGGTTTACGGTGCCGCCGTTCCGCGCGACGCGGCGCGCGCGGCGATGTCGGATGTCGTGGCGGCATTTGACGGCGATGCCGCTGCGTTTGGACTTGATCAACCCTTGCCAGAGGATCAGCAGGCCGCGCGCGAAGAACTGCAGCAGGCGGCGCATTGCAACGCATTGCCGCCGGAAATGCTGCCGATGATGGTCTCGGTCCAGCGTCTGCGTGATGCCGAACTGGCGCGGCAGGCCAAGCTTGCCTATCAGGCGACGGGTGGTCCGGTGGTGGTGATCACCGGCAACGGGCACGCGCGCGAAGACTGGGGTGCTCCGGTGGCCCTGGCCGCTGCGGCGCCGGACCTGACAATCGCGGCACTGGGGCAAGGCGAAGACGACCGCGACCCCGAGGGCCGGTTCGATACGGTGGCACATTCCCCCAGTATCGAACGCGAAGACCCGTGCGAGGCGTTCCTGAAGTCCCGCGGCAATTGAGTTTTCCGGCGGCGCTGCGTAACACTGCCCTGACGTGAACAGCGGGGCAGGGCCATGTTGCAGGGAAAATCCATCCTTCTGATCATCGGCGGCGGGATCGCCGCCTACAAATGCCTCGACCTGATCCGTCGCTTGCGCGAACGCGGGGCCAGCGTGACACCCGTACTGACCCGCGCGGGGGCAGAGTTCGTGACCCCGCTGTCGGTGTCGGCGCTGTGCGAACGCAAGGTCTTTCAGGACCTGTTCGACCTGACGGACGAGGCCGAGATGGGCCATATCCAGTTGAGCCGGTCTGCCGATCTTGTGCTGGTCGCCCCTGCAACCGCCGACTTGATGGCGAAGATGGCGCAGGGGCTGGCGAACGATCTGGCCTCGACCCTGCTGCTGGCCACCGACACACCGGTGATGATCGCGCCGGCGATGAACGTGCGGATGTGGGACCACCCCGCCACACAGCGCAACCTTGCGACGTTGAAGGCTGACGGTGTGACCGTCATCGGCCCGAACGAAGGTGGCATGGCCTGCGGCGAATTCGGTGCGGGCCGGATGGCGGAGCCGCTGGAAATCGTCGCGGCGGTCGACGCGCAGTTTGCCGATGGTCCGCTCAAGGGCAAGCGGATCCTTGTCACCTCTGGCCCGACGCATGAGCCGATTGATCCGGTGCGCTATATCGCCAACCGGTCGTCCGGCGCGCAAGGCACCGGTATTGCCAAGGCGCTGCGCGATCTGGGGGCGGAAGTGGTGTTCGTCACCGGTCCGGCCAGCGTACCGCCGCCCGACGGGGTCCAGGTGATTGCGGTGGAAAGTGCGCAGCAGATGCACGATGCGGTGATGGCCGCGCTGCCGGTGGATGCGGGTGTCTTTGCCGCCGCCGTCGCGGATTGGCGGGTAAAGGCCCAGTCGAGCCAGAAGATCAAGAAAACCCGCGAAGGGCTGCCGACACTGGAATTCGCGGAAAATCCCGACATCCTTGCCACGGTGTCCAGGCTGACCAAGAACCGTCCGCCCCTGGTGGTGGGCTTTGCCGCGGAAACAGAGGATGTGGTCGCGCTGGCGACGGCGAAACGGGGCCGCAAGGGCTGTGACTGGATCGTGGCGAACGATGTCAGTCCCGCGACCGGTATCATGGGCGGCAGTGAAAACGCGGTGACTTTGATCACCGACGACGGCGCAGAAAGCTGGCCGCGCATGGGCAAGGATGCGGTCGCCCGGCAACTGGCCGATCGGATCGCGCGGGCGCTGGCATGACGGTTGTCCGGTTTCAACGCGTCGCGGGCAATACGGACCTGGCTGTGCCGGCCTATGCCACGCCGGGGGCGGCGGGTCTGGACCTGCGGGCCTTTCTGCCGGACGGGCCGCTGGTGCTGGAACTGAACCGCGTGCATCTGGTGCCCACCGGATTCCGGGTGGAACTGCCCGCAGGCACGGAAATGCAAATTCGTGCGCGGTCGGGGCTTGCCCTGAAACACGGGATCATCCTGCCCAACGCGCCCGGCACTGTGGACGAGGATTACCGGGGCGAAGTCATGGTTGGCCTGATGAACCTTGGGCAGGCACCGTTTGCCATCGCGCATGGCGAGCGTATCGCACAGGCGGTGATCGCCGATGTCAGACGCGTCACGATCGAAGAGGCCGCAACCCTGTCGGATACCGCGCGGGGGGCCGGCGGGTTTGGATCGACCGGACGGGAGTAAACGCCCTTTGCGGGTAGGAAAGGTTAATTTTCCCCTTAGACATGTTTTGTCTTTCCCGTATAAATTGCGTCAGGGCTGGCCGTTTCTCCATTACCTATGAGTTCATTGGCACGAACTGCCGTCAATGCAACGCATCTGTGGGGACCGCTGCCGCTGTGGGGGCTGTTTTTGGGTATCGTTTGACCGAGTATTGCCAAAAAGGCGCGCAGCAATCTGCTTTGTCCGTCGGGTCAGGCCTCTGGGTCTGACCCGATCTCATTTTCAAGGAACCTCTCGAAGGCATCCAGGTGGATTGGCTCGAACTGTCCGAACCCCTGCATCCAAACGCTTGCAGAGCGCAGCGAGTCCGGCTCCAGCTTGCACCATTTCACCCGCCCGCGTTTTTCCTGGCTGATCAGCCCGGCCTCGGCCAGAACGCCCAGGTGTTTGGAAATCGCGGCGAGGGACATTTCGAATGGTTCGGCCACGTCGGTCACTGCCATATCATCTTCCAGCAACATCGACAGGATTTGCCGCCGGGTCGGGTCTGCCAGCGCGGCAAAGACGGCGTCCAGATGCCGGCTCACGGGCGGTCGTCCAGAATGAAACCGGCGATCGCGTCGACCAACCCGTCGGTCAGTGGAAGGTTCGGATCCCGATAGGTGGTCATGTTGTCCTGTCGCGTCGGTCCGGGGGTGGTTTTCAGGACATGTGTCATACCCGGCAGGGTCAGTCTTTGGGAGTCGGGGCGAGCCTGGGCCAGTACGTCGGCGTCCTGCATGCCGATTTGCAGGTCGGCGTCCCCCTGCACGATCAACAAGGGCAGATCGGTCGCCTGCGCCAATTCCGTCGGGTTATGGGCGAAAAGGTCGATCAGAAAGGGCTGTACCTGTGGTGCAAAAAGTCCCTGCAAGCTGGGGGGCAGGTCCGCCACCGGAACCGGGTTGCCGATGACCAGTTGTAAGATGGCTTTTTGCGCCATGGGCAGATCGTTTTCCAGTTCGGGCACACGGCTGAGTTGTTCGAGCAGGATTGCGCTGACCGGGCGGCCCGGTGTAGCCAGCAGGATGATCCCGCACAGGTCATCGCGCCGTTGAGCGACCTTCAGGGCGATCAACCCGCCCTCGGAATGGCCGGCCAGCCAGACGCAGGTTTGAGGCCCGCGATCACGCAGCATGTCGATCAGAAGATCGGCATCCCGGGCATAGGCGTCCAGGGTAACCGCATTCCCATCGCCGCCGCTGGTTCCGACCCCGCGCTTGTCGGCGCGCAGGGTCGCTATGGCGTGGTCAGCCAATCCTTCTGCCAGCTTGCGGTAGGTGTCGGTTTTCAGCCCGAACGCCGAATTTCCGTTCCGATCCGTCGGGCCAGAGCCGGGCAGGATCAGAACCGCCGCTCGTACGCTTTCGGGCAGCGACAGCGTGGCGCCCAGCGGGCCCGCCGGGCCGGGCAGGGTCAGGTCGGTTTCCGCGGCGGCGACAGGGCTGCTCAGGGCGCAGCACAGCAGCAGCGCACCGGTAATGCGGCCGAGAGCGGTCTTGCGCAGGAGTTTGGCGGTATGTGTCACAGCTTTCCGGGTAAGCCGCGCAGTTTGCCCGGTCAAGCGGCGCGTTTGCGCAAACAGCTGGCGACCGAAAGAAACTCAACCAGATCGTTGAATATGCGTTTTGGCGGCTTTCGCCGGGGTTGCCTGCCGCGACTCTTCGCGGCATGGGGTGCTCGAAATCGAAAATTCTCGTTTTTTCAATAGGATATAACCGTCTATCTGACTGGTATCCGCTTCTTGACTCAGGCCACGCTGCACCGTAGCAAAGCGGCAATTGTCCAAATGGGGCGACAGGTGTGTCCGAAGACGATCCGAAGCAGCGTTTGAAAGAGCTGGAAGCGCGGATCGCGGCGGCGAAGGCCGACAAGGGCGCCAAACCGCACCAAGAGGAACACTATTCCCAGGCCAATATTGCCTGGCGCATGGTGACGGAACTTGTGGCCGGTCTTGGGATCGGCTTTGGCATCGGCTACGGGCTGGACAGCCTGATGGGAACGCTCCCGTGGTTCATGGTGCTGTTTACATTTCTGGGTTTCGCGGCCGGCATCAAGGTGATGATGCGCACGGCCAACGAAATCCAGGCGGCAAAACTGGCCGAGCAGGCCGGAGAGGACACGAGGGAAAAAGATGGCGACTGAAGCAGCGCACGGAGCAGAAATGGCCCACGGTGCAGAGCATGCAGCCGAGGGCGGCAGCCTGGTCTTCCACCCGATGGATCAGTTCATTGTCAAGCCGCTGTTCGGCCATGGCGACGTGGGCATGTTCACCATCACCAACGTGACGCTGTGGCTGGCGATTGCCGTTCTGGCAATCATAGGTCTGATGGTTCTGGGCACGTCCAAGCGCGCCATCATCCCGACCCGCAGCCAGTCGATCGCCGAACTGGCCTATGGCTTTGTCTACAAGATGGTGGAAGACGTCACCGGCAAGGACGGTCTGAAGTACTTCCCCTACATCATGACCCTGTTCCTGTTTATCGTGTTCGCAAACTTCCTTGGCCTGATCCCGATGTCGTTCACCACCACCTCTCACTTCGCGGTGACCGTGGTCTTGGCGCTGGCCGTGTTCCTGACCGTGACCATCCTTGGTTTTGTCAAGAACGGCGCATCGTTCCTTGGCCTCTTCTGGGTGTCGAGCGCGCCGCTGGCGCTGCGCCCGATCCTGGCAATCATCGAGCTCATTTCGTACTTCGTCCGTCCCGTCAGCCACTCCATCCGTCTTGCCGGCAACGTCATGGCAGGCCACGCGGTGATCAAGGTGTTCGCAGGCTTTGCCGCGATCGCAACGATCAGCCCGCTGTCGGTCGTCGCGATCACCGCGATGTACGGCCTGGAAGTGCTGGTGGCCTTCATTCAGGCCTACGTTTTCACGATCCTGACCTGCGTGTACCTGAAGGACGCGCTGCACCCGCATCACTAACGACCGTCGCGGCGGGGCACGGCCCCGCGCTACGCCCGATACAACCCAATACCGCAACTTCCAATCGTAAGGAGATACACACATGGAAGGCGATCTCGCACACATCGGCGCAGGCCTGGCAGCAATCGGTTCCGGCGCAGCCGCAATCGGGGTGGGCAACGTGGCCGGCAATTTCCTGGCCGGCGCTCTGCGCAACCCTTCGGCAGCTGCTTCGCAGACCGCCACCCTGTTCATCGGTATCGCGTTCGCAGAAGCGCTGGGGATCTTCGCGTTCCTCGTGTCGCTGCTGCTGATGTTCGCCGTCTAATTCGCGGAACCTGATCCTTACGCGCGGGCGGCTTGCAGTCGCTGCAAGCCGCCCGATGTAGAGACAACGTTCCGACGGAGGACATTATGGCAACCGAACCTCTTGCCGAAGAGATGGTCGGCACCTGCGTCGACAGCCATGGCTCTGCCATTGGTATGCCGCAGCTGTGCTTTGACTGGTTCCCGAACCAGATCTTCTGGCTGGTCATCACGCTTGTGGTGATCTTCTTCGTCCTGTCCCGCGTTGCGCTGCCGCGCATTGCCGCGGTTCTGGCGGAACGTCAGGGAACCATCACGAATGATTTGTCCGCAGCCGAAGACCTGAAGCGTCAGGCCGTCGAAGCGGAAGATGCCTATAACAAGGCGCTGGCCGACGCACGTGCGCAGGCCCAGCAGATCGCCGCCGAAGCCCGCGCCGAAATTCAGGCCGAACTGGATGTGGCCATGAAGAAGGCTGATGAGGAAATCGCAGCGAAAGCCGCGGAATCCGAAAAAGCCATTTCTGACATTCGTGCGTCCGCCATGGAAAGCATCGAAGCTGTCGCCAAGGACACCACCGGCGCAATCGTCGCGGCTCTGGGTGGCAAGGCCGATGCATCCGATGTGGATGCGGCCGTAACCGGCCAGTTGAAAGGGTAATCGATATGCGCAAGCTGACATTGACCCTTGCCCTCGCGCTGAGCGCATCGCCGGCACTGGCGGCAAGCGGGCCGTTCTTCTCGCTTGGCAACACGAACTTCATCGTGCTGCTGGCGTTCCTTCTGTTCCTTGCCGTCCTGGTCTATTTCAAGATCCCCGGGCTGCTGGGGGGCATGCTGGACAAGCGCGCCGAAGGCATCCGCGACGAATTGGACGAAGCCCGCAAGCTGCGTGAAGAGGCCCAAAGCCTGCTGGCCAGCTACGAGCGCAAGCAGCGCGAGGTCGAAGACCAGGCGCAGCGCATCGTAGCCCACGCCAAGGAAGAGGCAAAGATCGCTGCGGAGCAGGCCAAGGCCGAACTGCAGAAATCCATTGCCCGCCGTGTCGCCGCTGCCGAAGATCAGATCGCCTCGGCACAGACCGCCGCTGTGAAGGAAGTGCGGGATCGCGCCGCTGCCGTTGCGATTGCCGCTGCCCGTGACGTGATCGCCAAGCAGATGACGGCAGCCGAAGGCAACAAGCTGATCGATGCCGCCATCTCCGAAGTGGGTGCCAAGCTGCACTGACCGGCCTTGGAGCGAACACTTGAAAAGCCCGGGCGCAGGCCCGGGCTTTTTCTTTTCCGGCGATGGCTCAGGCGGCGATCTTGCGGCCCAGCCCCTCAAGCATCTGGATACACTTCACCAGTTCGCTGCGGGCGACGTATTCATCGGGTTTGTGCGCCTGCGCGATATGTCCCGGCCCACAGACAACAACAGACATGCCCATCTGCTGGAACAACCCTGCTTCGGTTCCGAAGGGAACCACGTCGCAACTGTTGCTTCCGGTCAGTTCGGCGACAAGGTCGCGGGCCGCATTGTCGGCCATCGGTTCCAGGCCCACGACCTCTCCGATCACCTCAGTGACGATATCGGCCTTGGGGCTGACCGCGCGCATGGCGGGCAAAAGGACATCGGTGATATGCGCCTGTAGGTGATCCTTGACGAAATCGGCATCCGACCACTGTACCGGGCGCATTTCCCAGTCCAGAACAGCCTTGCCGGGAATGACATTGTGCATCGTCCCGCCATGCAACGCGCCGATGTTGACCGTGGTCCAAGGGGGATCGAAACGGCTGTTCGAGGGCGCCCGGTGTTGCAAGTCACCGGCAAGCTCCATCAAGCGGCTGACATATTGCACGGCATAGGAAACCGCGTTTACCCCACGCCCGGGGTTCGATCCATGACCTTCCAACCCGGTGAACCGTACGGTGTATTCGCAGCAGCCCTTGTGCCCCTCGATGATCTGCATTCCGGTCGGTTCACCGATGATCGCGACCGCAGGTTTCAGCCCGCGTTTCTGCAATTCCGG
Organism: Mesobacterium hydrothermale; assembly: GCF_035818635.1. NCBI lineage: Bacteria > Pseudomonadati > Pseudomonadota > Alphaproteobacteria > Rhodobacterales > Roseobacteraceae > Mesobacterium > Mesobacterium hydrothermale. Next base: position 168,336 of record NZ_JAYLLH010000005.1, read on the forward strand.
TACCAGTTCCTGGGCACCCATACAGCCGACTTCTTCGTCATGGGTCAGCGCAATGTGCAGCGGTCGGCGCAAGGGCCCCTCGGCAAAGCGCGGCGCCATGGCCAGGACCGTGGCGATAAATCCTTTCATGTCACAACTGCCACGCCCAAACAGAAGATCATCCCGTTCCAGAAGGCTGAACGGGTCGGATGACCAGTCCTGATCGTCGACCGATACCACGTCGGAATGCCCCGACAGAACGATGCCGCCGTCGCGATCGGGACCGATGGTGGCAAACAGGTTGGCCTTTTGGCCAGTTTCGTCGTGAAAAACCTCAACTCGCGCGCCGCAGCCGTCCAGCAGGTCGGCGGCAAACCCGATCAGGTCCAGATTGGATAGGTGCGACACCGTCGGATAGGCAACCAGTTGCGCCAACAGCTCTTCTGACCGGGCAAGCGTGCGTGTCATGGCTTCACGAACATCTGGCGCGGCCGGTCGCAGAAGGTTTCCGCGGGTCCATCTTCGGTGATCAGGATCGACTCGGTGATTTCCAGCCCCCAGTCGTCCATCCAGAGGCCGGGCATGAAATGGAAGGTCATGCCGGGTTCCAGAACGGTCTGATCTTCGGACCGAAGGCTGATCGTGCGTTCGCCCCAGTCGGGCGGATAGGACAGGCCAATGGGATAGCCACAGCGTGCGCCCCGTTCGATGCCCGCACGTTCCAGGGGGGCCGCCAGCGCATTTGCGATATCGCAGGCGCGATTGCCGGCGCGCGCAGCTTGCAACCCGGCTTCCAGACCCTCGGTCAGTGCCGCTTCAGCACGTTTCAGCGACTCCGGCGGGGTTCCAAGGAAGATGGTCCGGCAAAATGGCGCGTGATAGCGACGGTAGCAGCCCGAGATCTCGAAGAAGGTCGCCTCGCCCTTCTGGAACGGGCGACCGTCCCAGGTCAGGTGCGGAGCGGCGGCATCCGTACCCGACGGCAGCAAAGGCACGATGGCGGCATAGTCGCCCCAATGCCCGTCGACACCGCGAATGGCGTCGCGGAACACCTCGGCCACGATCTCGTTCTTGGGGATACCGGGTTCGACGCGTTCCAGCAGCCCGTCGATCACTTTCTCCGAAATGCGCCCGGCGCGGCGGATAAAGGTGATCTCTTCCTCGGACTTCACGCCGCGTTGCCAGTTCACCAGCGCTGTCGCATCGGTGAAACGTGCATTGGGCAGGGCGGCGGTCAGCGTGGCAAAGGCTTTGGCCGAGAAATAGTAATTGTCCATTTCGACGCCGATCCGACCGCCGCCGTGACCCATATCGGCCAGGCGCTGCGCCAGGTCCTGCATCGGGTGGCGTTCGGTCGACTGGACAAAGTTGTCGGCATAGCCCCAGACACGGTCGTCATCCATCCAGACGGTGCGCATCGCGCCGTTGGCATCCTGCCTGCGCCCCCACCAGACCGGATCGGCATCGGGAAAGACCAAGACACCCTGATGTACGTAGAACGACCAGCCATCATAAGCGGTCAGCCACGCCATGTTCGACGGATCGCTTACCAGCAACACGTCCAATCCGGCACGGTCCATTGCAGCGCGGGTCTTGGACAGGCGTCGGGCATATTCCGCGGCGCTGAAGGGCAGGTCGCGGGGAAAACGTTGGTTGGCCACCGGGGGACCTCTTTCTTGGTGAAAATCCTGGGTCAGATCAAACCGCGAAACGCCTAGTGGATTGAATCCAACATTTGGAACCCTCGATTTCTTGCGGCGATGATGTCGTTGGGGTCTGCCCGCCAAACGAATGGCTTGGCTTCGGTGGCGTTGTGTTCGGCGATGAAACGGTTAATGGCGGCTTGCAGATCGACGACCGAATGGAACACGCCATGCTTCAGGCGCCGACGGGTCAGTTTCGCAAAGAACCCCTCCACCGCGTTCAGCCATGACGATGATGTCGGGATGAAGTGGAAGGTCCAGCGCGGATGCCGGGCCAGCCAGGCGCGCACCTTGGAATGTTTGTGGGTGCAGTAATTGTCGAGGATGACGTGGACGGACTTGCCCTTGGGGACGTCCCGTTCGATCTGGTTGAGAAAGCGGATGAACTCCTGATGCCGGTGGCGCTGCATGTTCCGGCCGATGACCGACCCGTCCAGCACGTTGAGCGCGGCAAACAGCGTGGTC